>CAMVLZ010000009.1 GCA_947168485.1 uncultured Bacillota bacterium
CGAGTACGGAATTCGAATCCGTGAATGCTGCCGTGAAAGGGCAGTGTGTTAAGCCGCTTCACCAACTCGCCAAATAAAAATGGCGCCCCAACTAGGACTTGAACCTAGGACCCCTTGATTAACAGTCAAGTGCTCTAACCAGCTGAGCTATTGAGGCATGGTGGACCTGGCAGGACTTGAACCTGCGACCCCACGCTTATCAAGCGTGTGCTCTAACCAACTGAGCTACAGGTCCACATGACTACTTCATTTTATACTATATTCATAAAAAAATCAAGTATAAAATCCAGAAGCAATATTAGAATACACTAAAATATTGCTTCTAGTCAAGATAAAAATTATATTTTAACAAAATTTCTTATCTGTTCTTCCATAAAAGTGTAAACATAATAACTAATTACACCACAAGCTAATAAGATAATTATCATTAGTATATTAAAGTGACTAAATCCAAAGAAACTATTTAATACAAAGAATAATGTAATAAATGAAATTAACATAGTACTAAATAATATCTTATGAAGTAAATTAAATGGCATACATGTCTTAAATAATAAAACAAATAAATTAAATGTAGTAATTAAAGCAGTCATAGTAGAAATTTGAGTAGTACTCATATTAAATATTCCACCAGTAAATGAAACTACTAAAGCAGCTACAATAACACTAATTGCTGCTGGTATTGCTCTAGATAATACATTTACCATAAATTTACCCTTAACACGATCATAGTTAGGTTCTAATCCTAATATAACTGAAGGAATACCAATAGTTAAAACACTAGTTAAAGTTAATTGAATAGGTATAAAAGGATAACTAGCATTAATAAATAAGAATAAGAATGCTAATACAGAAGCATATATAGTTTTAACTAAGAATAATGATGCACTTCTTTGAATATTATTAATACTTCTTCTACCCTCTCCTACAATATGAGGCATACTTGCAAAATTAGAATCCAAAAGTACCAATTGAGAAACATTTTTAGCCGCATCAGTACCACTAGCCATCGCAACAGAACAATCAGCTTCTTTTAAAGCTAATACATCATTAACACCATCACCAGTCATCGCAACAGAATGACCTTTTCTCTGTAATGCTAAAATAAACTTTCTCTTTTGTTCAGGACTAACTCTACCAAATACATCATAATTATCTATCTCATTATATATTTTCTCATCACTATCTAACTCTCTCGCATCAATCCATTTAGTCTCAGGATCAAGACCAGCTCTACAAGCAATATTATAAACAGTATTAGGATTATCACCAGATATTATCTTAACTCTAACACCTTGTTTTTTGAAATAATCTAATGTATCTTTAGCCTCTACTCTAATCTTATCTTGTAACAGTAAAATTGATAATATCTTATTATCTTTACATAAACCAATTACTCTATATTGTTTTATATATTTAGATATTTCTTTTTCATATTTCTTATAATCTTTACCAAGTATAAACTCAGGAGCACCAATCAAATATTTTCCTTCTTTAAATTCAACTCCACTATACTTTTTAGCACTATTAAAAGGAATCTTCTCAATAACTTTATAATTATCTTTAGATCCAAACTTATTCTTTAAAGCAATACCAGTAGGATTATTTTCATTTAAAGTATTATTGATATTCGCAATAATCTCAGTACTATCAACTTTCTCTAAATCAATAACATCAACTACTTCCATAACACCTTCAGTAATAGTACCAGTCTTATCTAAACAAATAGTATCAACTCTTGCTAAAGCTTCAATACAATAAATATCTTGTACTAATACTTTTCTAGAAGCAAGACGAACTACTCCAACAGCTAAAACAGTACTAGTTAATAATACTAATCCTTCAGGAATCATACCAATTAAAGCAGCAACTGTATTTAATATAGCAGAAGTACCATTATTACCAGGAATACTTAATTGTTTATAATATAAAAGTATACCTAAAGGAATAATTACAAATGATACAGTAGTAATAATCTTATTTAAGTTTTTCATAATTTCACTACTATTATTTCTAATATTCTTAGTAACAGCACTAATCTTCGCAGTATAATTATCTAATCCAATATGCTCAACTTTAGCCCTACAATTACCACTAACAATAAAAGAACCAGATAAAAGCATATCACCTTTTTTCTTATATATAGTATCAGCTTCACCAGTAATAAAAGATTCATTAACTTCAACTTCTCCATCTAAAATAATAGAATCTACTACTATTTGATTACCCATCTCTAATTCAACTAAATCATCAAGTACAATATTACTAATACCAACAAGTTCTTCTTTACCACTTCTAATAACTTTAACTTTACTTTCATTAATAACTTGTAATTTATCTAAAGTAGCTTTACTACGTAATTCTTGTACTATAGCAATTAATGTATTTAAAATGATTCCACCCATAAAAAGTAAATTCTTAAAACTTCCAGTAGTAAGAACCATAATAGCTAAAAATAAATTGACCATGTTAAAAATAGTAAAAACATTAGTAATTACTATATCTTTAACACTTTTAGTCTTAACAGAAGTATCATAATTAACTAAATGATCTTTATATCTATTATCAACTTCTCTATCACTAAGACCAAAATTTAATTCTGGGTTGTATCTTTCAATTGCCATATTATCACCAACTAAAATATATCATAAAAAATAACAAATTAATTAAAAAATAACAAAAAGACTTGTAAACTTACAAAAAATATTATAAAATAACTTTGTTATTGAAAACGTCTCCTTAGCTCAGTTGGTAGAGCAACTGACTCTTAATCAGTGGGTCCGGAGTTCGAGCCTCCGAGGGGACACCATTTAAAAAACAAAAAGAAGCAACTTTGCTTCTTTTTTTATTTATAAAATCAAACTAAAGTTAAATATCCACCTTAAGTAGTAGGTTTAGCCATACTTTTATCAATATTGCTAGAATTATAATATATTCTGTAGATTAAACAAAAAGATATTTATTTACAATAAAAAAAGGAAACTATCTTAGTTTCCCTTTTGTTCCTTTAACTCCTTTTACTCCATTAGATGTATATCCTGCTAAAATATTTGAATCAAATGAATGCGTTTTTGAATCTCTCTTCTTAAAGTCTCTTACTCCGATGTTAATCATATCATTAAGTACTTCAGTAAAATCAATTCCTTTTCCTTCCCATAAATAATATGCTAAAGATCCTGGAATAGAGTTAATTTCATTAACATATACTTTATCATTCTTATCATCAATTAAGAAGTCTATTCTTGCTCCACCTGATGAACCTAATGCTTTAAATGCAGCACGAGCAGTTTCTTCAACTTTTTCTCTTACTTGTGGTTTTAAATCAGCAGGCATCTTAGATGCTGAAGGCATACCAGTCTTTCCACCTTTAACTGATCCCTTTACTCCACTCTTAACACCAAACTTCTTAGCTCCACCTTGAATAGTTCCATCACCAATATATTTATCTTGATAAGATAAGAATTTAGCTTTAGCATGAACTTCTTCAATCTCACTAAGTTTTTGATTATCATAATTACCTAATACTGCAATATTACATTCTTTTAAGTTTTCTACCATTTCTTCTACAATAATTTTACTATCATAATTTATTGCTTCATTGATTCCATCAATTAACTCTTTTTCATTAGATGCAGTACTAATACCTACAGATGAACCAGTTAAAGAAGGTTTAACAATAACAGGGTATTTTAAATCTTTAACTTTCTTTAATACTTTATCTTGATTCTTTTTAAACTCAGTATCATAGAACCATTCATACTTAGTAATAGGTAATCCTTCTTTTTCCCAAATAGCTTTCATAAACACTTTATCTTGTCCAACAACACCAGCATATACATCTGGTCCAGCATAAGGTACTCCAACAGTTTGTAAATAACCTTGAAGAACTCCATCTTCTACATTAGTACCATGTACTATAGGAAATGCTACATCAATCTTATCAACAACTTTATTAAAGAATCCATTTTTCTTCTTTAATACATATTCACCTTTAAAATTCATTAATACTACGTTAGTAGCATAACTCTTAATTAAATTCATATTCTTAAATGATTCTATATCTTTTAAGAATTCTCCTGTATACCATTCCCCTTCTTTAGTAATATAAATAGGTACAATATCATATTTCTCTTGATCCATTTTATACATAGCAGTTATAGCAGAAATAATACTAACTTCATGTTCTACACTCTTTCCACCAAAAATAACTCCTACTCTTATTTTTTCCATCTAAAACACCTCTATTTCTATTCATTAAATGTATCTGGTAAATCATTTTCAAACAAAGCATAAACTTCATTAGTATTACCTAAATTAGATACAAATTTGTATGATTCTCTAACATCATTTAAAACCATTATTTTATCTTTGTCAAACCCTTTATCAAGTAATCCTTCATATATAGGTTTAGTTTTCTTCTCTCCAACTAAAACAACATAATCAGCTACATCAGATATTTGTTTACCAAACTCTTTATTATATTCATCTTCTTTATCACCTAATTCAATCATACCAGGTGTAACAACAACTTTAACTCCAGGCATCATACCAAGTACTTTCAAAGCACTTTCTGCTCCAACAGGATTAGAATTATAAGCATCATCTATTTGATAGAAATTACCAAGTCTCTTAAGTTCTAATCTATGTTCAACAGCTCTAACTGAAGCAACTGATGTTTGTAAATCTTCTATACTAATACCAAACTCTCTACCACAAGCTATACCAGCAAGTATATTATATACATTATGATTACCTAATAATTTAGTACTAAATTTATACTTTTTAGAATCACCTTTAAATACACAATCAAAAGTAGTTCCTTCATTATTACATTTAATGTTTTCTGCTCTAACATCAACATCTTTATTATCTATACCTATCCATATAGTTTTAACTTTATTTTTTAATTTATAATTAACTTGTAAAGGATCATCACCATTCAATACACCAAATCCATCACTAGGTAAACTCTCAATAAGTTCAAATTTACCTTTCTGAATATTCTCTTGTGAACCAAATGTCATCAAATGAGCAGTACCTATTCTAGTTAAAATACCATATTTAGGATGAACAAAATCACATAACTCTTTTATTTCTCCTCTTTTATAAGCACCCATCTCCGCAATAAATACTTCACAAAACTTATCCATCTGATTATTAATTGCAGTCATTAATCCCTTAGGAGTATTTAAATTCTTAGGACTAGGAAAAGTATTATATTTAACATTTAAAATATCAGCTAATATATTCTTACTACTAGTCTTACCATAACTACCAGTAATACCAATTACTTTTAATCCATTAATATTATTTAATTTATGAACAGCCATTCTTCTATAATGTAATGTAACTAATCCCTCTATAGGTTTATTTATAAAATTACTAAGTAATATAACAATACTATCTAAATACATCATTAAAGAAAATACTAATATAAATAACCATCTACTCTTATCAGAATTACTCATAAACATTAATACAATTACTATTAAATATAAAATACTAGTAGTAACAATTAATCTCTTAACTCTAGGAGTAATAACTAACGGTTTCTTATTCTGATCCTTCACAATCCTACTATTCCATATATATGTTAAAACTAGGGCAATGAAAGACATAATAAGTAGAAAAACATTACCATATACTTTCACATCAAATAGTACAAAATAACCAATAATAGCTAAAAACAATATAACTAAGTCAGCATCAAAAAAGTACTTAAAGTTTTTCCCTAACCATGATAAATATCTATTATTTTCATTGTATAAATTTTGTTGCAACATATGTAGATATTTTTTATTTTTAAATATTAATAATATAAAACTACATATAATAAATATTATTGTAAAAATCATATATACCTCCTAAAAGAAATTATCTAATATACTAACTACTCTATCTAAATTTTCTATATATGCATAATGAGTACCAGGTAATTCAATTAAAGCTCCATCTTTTAATATTTTTTCTAATCTTCTAGCTTCTTCTATAGGAGCAGCCTCATCATTAGTTCCCCAAATAAGTAATGTAGGTGCCTCTATCTTTTTAGCATCTTCTGATAGATCTTCTCTAACAACATTAACAAGTACTTTTCTCATAATTGGAGAAGCATTTTTATAATCAGTAGATCCAATATACTTCTTCATAAATTCACCTAAACTATTCATACCAGGTAATTTTTTTAATCCTTTTAATACTTTAGTTTTTAAATCTAATGTATCATCATAAAAACAAGGAGCACCCATCAAAACTAATTTATCTACATCATACATAGAAGAATATTTAATACCTACTCTTCCACCAAATGAATGTCCTACTATAATAGGATTTTTTATTTTTAAAGATAAAACTAATTCATGTAATAAATCTACATAGTCTCCTACACTCCAATCAGTTAAAGGTTCATCAGATTCACCAAATCCTGGAAAATCTAAAATAGTAACTTTAAATTTATCACAAATTTTATCTCCAATAAATCTCATCATTTCAATATTTTGACCCCAACCATGTAATAATATTACATCTTTTCCTTCTCCATATTGAATGTAATTAATATTTATATCTTTCAACACTTTTTTCATAATCAAACCTCATCTAAATTATAGCATACATTGACATATAATAATAAAAAAAATTAATTATATCAAAAGTTTTACATAATTATGATAAAATATAATTGGTGATAATTATGTTTAACATAGAAGATAATAAAAAAGATATAATTGATGCTTACGTAGAAGTTTATGGTGAAGAATATAAAGATATTATAACTAAAAGAATATCTAATCAAAATATATTAATCTCTGTAAGTAATAAGAATTTAAATAAATTAATTAGATCTCTAAAGAAAAATAAATTAAATGATTTAAATATTGATTTTTATAAATCTTTTATAAAAGATATTGATTTTGATGAATTAAGACCTAGAAAAGATAATGAAGAAGAATACACAGAATTTCTACCAACATTATTCTTTGATGGAGATGAAGATTTAGAAGATGAAATTGATAATCCATATTATAAATCTATTCTAAGAAATATTGATTCTCCAGCATATACAAAATGTCAAAAAGAATTAAAAGATTTCTTAGAAAAAATAAATTTATTTAAAGAACAATTATCATCAAAAGAAAATCAAAAGAAAAATAAAGATATAGAAGAAAAATATAATAAAAAATTAAATGAAGAAATAATTAAAATATTACCTAAAGAAATAAGTGAATGTATAAACACAGATGAAATTGTCACTATATTTTCTACTGAAAGATTAGATTGTTTTTCTAAAGATAATTTAAAAGCTAAAAGAGAAGGAAAAATTTCACAACTTGAATTTAATAATTATATTGATATGTATTTTAAAATATTTGATTTTAAAAAATTAGATAAAACAAACTTAAAGAAGTACATTCCTAACCCATCAATCATAGATGAAATACAAGAGTTAAGAAATAAGATGCAAATTGAATATCAAAAAGAAATATTACTTGAAAATCCATTTGTTAAAAACAATACTCTACTCCAAGAATTAATAGAAGAAAATACAGAGAAAATATGTCTACCTTTATTTTATGATAGAGTTTGTCAACTTAATATGGAAAAAGATGGCCATATAGAAAAATTAATAGTTATGCCTTTAAGTTCTCAATATGAACAAAATCAAGATATTACTTTAATTCATGAACTAGGTCATTCTTTATCTACTAATGAAGAAGGAATTGTTGGTATAGAAAATAGTAATATTATGGGTAATATTCAAAATAATTCAATCAATAAAGATAAAAGACAATATGAAATACTTAATGAAGTAATAACAGATGTATTTGCTTATAGAGCTAATAAAGTAATGCAAGAAAAAGGAATATTCATCTTTGAAGATCAATCTACTAGTTTGGATTACAATAGTGAGAAAGATTATAATCAATTCATAGATTATGTATTACCATTATTTGATTTAATTGAACCAGAAATAAAAAAATCTATGATTACTGGAGATCAATCATATATTAGAGAAAAAATATCAGATGAAAACTTTGAAGCATTAAATGATTTAATAAATACTAGATATAAATTAAGTCATAATTTTGATTTAT
This sequence comes from uncultured Bacillota bacterium, assembly GCA_947168485.1. GTDB lineage: Bacteria > Bacillota_I > Bacilli_A > RF39 > UBA660 > RUG343. The sequence continues at coordinate 8,091 of CAMVLZ010000009.1, forward strand.
CTGATAAAGAATATGATAAACAAGTATTCTTAACTGATATGAAGAAAAATGATTTATATAATAAAATATCTACTCATATTAAAAACAATAAAACAAAATAGAAAGGAATTCCTTTCTATTTTTATTTAAGTAATATATTAACTTTTATATCTGGATCTACTAGTCTAGCAAAATTATCTCCCATAGAAATATCTCCTACTATACTTCCATAATGAATTGGAAATACTTCACGAGGTTTTATTTCATTTGTACATTTAACAGCTTGTTTAACATTCATAGTATAATATCCACCTATAGGTATAAATAAATAATCACATTTAACTTTATGAGCTTCTTCTATATTATCAGTATCACCCATAATATAATATGTCTCATCATCAATAATCACAACATATCCTACCCAATCATACTCTTTTTTATGAAATATTTTATCAATATTATAACTAGGTACTGTATAAAATTCATAATCTAAAACTTTATAATTATTATTAGGTTTAACTCTAATAATATGATCATCTTTAATATCAACTTTATTAATATATTCAGAATCATCTACAATAACTAAATAAGTATCATCATTCTTAATATTATTAATAGATTCTAAATCAAAATGATCATAATGAGTATGAGTAATAAATATAACTGAAGCATCCCCTACTTTTTCTTCTATTTTATAAGGATCAAAATAAATATTTCCAATCTTAATACTACTTTGAGTATTAATAACAATATCTTTAATAAGAATCACCTCATCTATATTATAAATACAAATGATAAATAATTAAAGATTGAATTTAACAACTATTTATTATATAATAAACAAGTGTCTTAAAGGAGGTAATAGTATGAATAGACAAAATTTTAATAAAGCCGCAATCATTCCTTTAGAAGAATTAGTAAATGAAATAATTACTAAAGCTACAAATACTTATAACAAAAAATTTTATATACATGAAAGCATAGATAAAAAAAATAATATAAATCATATAATTATTACTGATAATAATAATTTACAAGTAAAAGAAAATAATCAATTTATATTATTTGATTCTATAGATGATGAAGTAAAATTATATGAATTAAATCAAGATGATGTTTTAATAAGTCATATTAAATATAATAATGTTGATAATGTTAAAAATCATATTAATAATTATATAGTAGATAGATTTCTAAATATAGAATTTGAATCATACAAAAAAACACATATTAAATAATATGTGTTTTATAATACAATAATAATTATTAATAATAATATAAGTACTGTAAATATACCTATTCCTAATAGAATAGCTTTTTTAATAAGAGGTTCATCCATCTCATTACTAAATATACCTGTAGTTGTATCAAATGTATACTCTTCTGTATCAGTCATTTTACTTATTTTTTTAGTAAGAGATTCTATCTCTTTCTTATTCATTTTTTTAGTATCACCAAGTTTAATCTTTCTAGTAATAACTTCTTTAGTATCCTCATCTTTATCTTCTTTAATAGTATTATCAATATTTTCTATTTTATTCAATTTAATAGTCTTATGAACATCTTCTTTAGGTTTAGTCTTAATAACTTTTAATTTAACATTATCAAAACTATCTTCATCATCAAATTGACTTTTAGATAAATTCTTTATCTGTTCATTTAATTTATCAATTGATTTATCACTCATATAACTCACCTATCATAATTATATCAAAGTAATTAAAAATAACAAATATTATTGATAAAAATAAAAAATGTGCTATAATTTATTTGTTGAGAAATTGCGAACGTGGTTCAATGGTTAGAATACGGCCTTGCCAAGGCTGTGATGGGGGTTCGATTCCCCTCGTTCGCTCCATTATGTATTGAAAGTCGCTATAAGCGATTTTTTTTTATAAATCATTTCTCCAAAGAAAGATAAAGAAAAAGACGATGGCTTATCTTTGTAAGTTCATCATCTTAAAAATTTTTATCATGAATCTAGTTAATTTCTACATATTCATAATTTATTTTATGATACTTAGTTATTTCTAATATTTTTTTATTATTAGATGCATCTGTGATAAACAAATCTTGTACTTTTCCATTAGTGTCAACTATAACATTGTTTTCTTTGTTTGCACTATCAACAAATTCAAATAGTCCATTTCCAATGTATAACATTATGTTTCCATTTTTACCATGAGAGAAAGTATATAATTCCTTAGAAATTCCATATTTATATAACTTTAATACATTATTCTTTATTACATTATTACTATCGGTTTCATGAATTTGAACTGTATAGTAAAGAGAATTATTTAAAGCATATATTGAAGCAGCATCATTTATATTAACATTATTTGTTGTTTTATCTTTAATATTGTAACTGGCATAATTATTAGTGAATGCTTGTTTTTGGTACTTATACACTATGTTATTATTATATACTCCTTCAACGTCTATTGTATTATAGTTAGTTGAATAAACTTTTACTTTATTATCTATATTACTTAATGGTGCATAATACAAAGTTTGTTTTACATTTGAGTTCATATCATATTTATCAGTGAAGATAATATTTTTAGTGGTTTTATCAATAATGAAATTTGTAGTATCATATGCATCAATTGATAAATCAGTTAAACTATTGCTATTAATATCATATATTTTTGATGGGTGAGTAGAAAAGTTTAGATAAACTTTATTATCAACAACATACATTTTATCTGCATTTTGTCCTAAATCAGCATATAGTTTTGTTAATTTATATGTTTCCTTGCTCAAATCAATATAATATAATTTTTTATCAATTTGAATATACAATTTGTTATTATCATAATCAATGTTTACATTTTTAGTTAAATACATTATATTGCTTTGATTAACAATGTTTTTTAAATAATCAGTATCAAATGAATAAATTGTTTTAATAGTTCCATCTTTATAAAATGCTACTATATCAATAGAATCATCAGCTGTTTCATTTTGCTTTTCTATTGATCCAAATCCAACTATATCACCTAAATCATTTTGTTGTTTTTGATTATCATCAACAGTTTGCCAACTGCCTGAATTACTGTTTCCTCCAGTACTATTATCTTTCTTTAATACTTTATCATAGACAATATAAGCACTTAAAATTAGTGTTATAGCTATAAATATTATCAATAAAACTTTTACTAAATTGTTTTTTTTTCCCATATTTTTTTTACATCTCCTTTTATTCTACAAAAGTAACAACATAATTGTTATATATTATTAACTTACACATCCATCATATCATGATTTTTAATAATTTGATATTGATTATAAAAATACTCTAATATTATTCAAAAATTTGCGTATATATGACAAAATATCGCGCCAATTGATAATAAGTTACGATACAAACTATCGTAACTTTTTATTTTTAATTAAACATGCTTATTCCCCTAGTCTTTTGACATTTTAGGACTTTTGTGGTATAATTTAGCGCAATTCAAGGGGTTGAGTTGTATGAAAAAGATTTTAAAGATATCATTATGCACATTTGTTTTAGCAATTTCTATTTTTGCTATGTTTAGAATTGATACTAATGCTAAAACTGCAAATAAAAATGGTCTTAAAATTATAATTGAAGAAAAAGATAATATTGAAAAAGAAAAACAAGTACTATTAGATAGAAAGAAAACAGAAGAAACTAAAGAAAAAGTAGAAGTAAAAAGAGAAAAAAGAACTATTACTAAAACTTCAGAAGTAAAGAAATCTGTTCCAAAGAATAATCCTACTACAAAGACTAATAGTGTTAAATATGGTACATTTGGTAGATTATATGTATCAAACTTTAGTGTTGCATTATATGATTATAATGTTAATACTCAATCTAGTTCATCTCTACAAACAATAGTTAATAACCAAGATAGTGCTGCCTATTATATAAATAATGGTAGACTTGTTATAGCAGATCATAACTATCAAGGTTTTAGTATTCTAGCTAATTTAAACGTTGGAACTACTTCATATATTAAATTTAAAGACGGATCTATAATTAGATATAAATTAATTAAAAAATCTAAAGGTGTTAATACTGGACCAGATTTAAAAGATAATAATGGTAATTCATTTCTTAATATGGATTCTGATATAATTATGTATACTTGTTATGGAGACGGAATTATGGTTACTCTATGGAAGTTAGCATAAAAAAAACATATACTAAATAAGTATATGTTTTTTATTTGATAATAATTCTCATCTAATTAAAAAATTATATATTTTATAAATAAGTGATTCATCAAAATGAATTTGTACTATTTCTGATCCATTAATATGTCTAATAATAAAATATATTAATATTATTATAGCTAGAATAATACAAATAATATTAAATATTTTTTTATTTACTTTTAATATATTTAATTGAATTAAAATAATAAATATAAAGAATAATACTGCTAAAGGCCATAAAGCATAGTAATAGAAAGAATCAGTTATATTAAAATGTAATAAAGAAACAAAAGCTCTAGTTATACCACATGTAGGACATGGTATACCTAAAATATATTCAAAAGGACATTTATATATACCTAAAAGAGCTAATATTAAAAATAATAATAAAGCTACAATAATTATAATTAAACTTTTCTTATCAAACTTCTTCATATATAAAATATACCACAGTTTATTAAACTGTGGTATTTAAATTATTATTTTGAATAATTACCATCAATGAAAGTAACTTCTTCAGTATCAGCATAAGCAGAACCATAAACCTTAGTTAAACAAATAATCCAGTCAACTAAAGCCCAAATTCCACATCCTCCGACAGTAATAAGTTTTAGAATTCCTAAACCAACTTGTCCTCTAACAAATCTATCTATTCCATAAGCTCCTAAAAACCAAGTGAATAGCCAACAGAATAAATGTTTATTAAATTTCTTTTCCACTCTTTCTCACCTTCCTTTAATTAATTATACTACGTTTATATTATTATAATCAATCTTTATTATTTAAAAATTACATTAAAAATAAAATCAATAAACATAGGTATACCAACTATTAAAACAATAATATATTTAGTTTTATCTTTACTATTCTTAAGAAACTTATCAATAAATGGTTGTACTAAATATAAAAGAGCTGTACCACCTATCGCAAAATTTCTACTCGCATCCCAATTAACTCTAGCATTTATATTTAAAAAATCATATGTATAATCCCATAACATCTTATGAAAATAAACATCTATTACATAATGAGAAACATATTCTAACAAAGTAGTAACAATCCAAATAATTAAGAATACTAAAATAATTGTACAATCAATATTTCTAATTTTTTTATTATTCTTACTAATAAAATAAATAATTAATAAGACTATAATATTTACTATTAATAATCCTATTCCATAATGTTTTAAATAGAATAAAACATTATATATTTTAGGAGTAGTATATTCAATAATAGTAGTATATATAAAAGTAACTATTACTATTGAAGATATTACTAAATATTTAAAATTAGAAAGAGTATGCTTTTTACTTATAAATTTCTTTAATAAGAAATAAAGAAGTAACATACCAAATCCATATATAGGTAAAAATGGTCCAAATAATACTCCTCTATTAATAAATTCATGAGGTTCAACAACAAATCTCATCCATAGAACTTCATATATCCATCCTATCAAAGCATAAATACAAAAAATAATATAATAATTACTAAACTTATTAATAAACTTCTTCATAAAAAACCTTTCTAAAAAAGGACTATTACTAGTCCTATTAATTATCTAATTTTATATTTTCTAAATAATAATTCTTATTTTCTTTACTATATTTAAATGTATATACAAACTTATTTAAATCATCAGTAGAAGTATCTATTACAAAATCATTTGCTTTAACTCCATCTAATTCATCTCCTAGAACAGATGCTCCATCTTCATCAAATGTTAATGATTTACCTACTTTATCTTTATTAGTATCTAATATAGCTATAGCAACAGTAACTTCTAATTTATTTCTTTTTTCTTTAACATCTAATATTTTTCTTTGTAGTTTTAAATCACTACTACCCTTACATTCGTTATCTTTTTTCTTATATTCACCATTTTCATAATCATACTTAGCACATAAAATATCATCAGTTTTAATAGAATCATTATTAAATTCGATATCTCCACCAAATAAATAATCAACAGCATCATTAAATTCTATAGAACTAACTACTCCATCTCTATCAGTATCAGCTTTCTTAATAGCTAATAATTTTAAATAATCTTGTTCTATATCTTTAACATTAATCTCATCTGCACTGTATAAATAATTATACAAGTTAACTTGAAAACTACCTACATAATCATAATCATCAACTAAGTATTTAACAGCTATACTATCTATATCATAACCAAATTTAGCAGATTTACTCTTATATTTAACTACTACATCTTTATCTTTATTAGTATTTAATACTTCAAAATAACAATAACTAGCAGCAGCTCCAACAATAAGACAGATTAACATAATTAGAAATGTTTTAAATGCTTTACCCTTTTTAGGTTTATTAGTTGCCTTTTTTTCTCTTTTTTCTACAATTTCATCTTCTAAATTAGCAATTGCTGATTTTTGACCAACTTCACTAATAAAAGTATCTGATAATTCTTGAGTCTTATCAACTTTCTTAGTTTCCTTTTTTACTGTTTCTTTCTTTGTAGTTGTACTCTTAGTTGTCTTAGGTTTAGTAGTTTTACTACTCTTTTTAGTTGTGCTTTTTCTTGCCATAATTAACCTCCCACTATCAATATAATTCTATCATACATAAAGGATTGATTCAATTATCAATACTCATTTTTTTAATAACATCAGGTATATGTCTAACTGTATCACTTGCCATTAAAGAAACATTTCCAACTTCTTTTTCAGCTTCTTCTCCAGCTAATCCATTAATATATGCAGCTGCACTTACTGTTAAAAGATTAACTTCATTATATGCAAGTAATCCACCTAATATTCCAGATAAAACATCACCACTACCAGCAGTAGCCATACCAGAACATCCTCTATTAACTAAGTATACCTTTTCTCCATCACTAATAACACTAGTACTGCCTTTAAGTAATACAATACAATTATATTCTCTCGCAAACTCTTTAACATATTTAACAGGATTATTAATAATAATATGACCATCTATCTTACTAATACGAGAAAACTCTCTTAAATGAGGTGTTAAAACTACTTTATCCTTATAGTTTTTAATTAAATTTAAATCCATCTCACTAAGCATATTAATCCCATCAGCATCAACAATAATAGGTCTAGTATAATTATTAAATATATATTCTAATATCTTTATATATTCTTCACTTTTACCCCAACCCATACCTATTACTAAAGAAGTACTCTTATCTAATGCTTTATCTATATCTTCTTTAGAAAATATCATCTTTCCATCACGAGAAGGCATAACACACATAGTAGCTTCTAAAATATTAGGAAGTATCGCATTACCAATAGTATTAGGAACACATAATCTAGTTAAACCACTACCACTTCTCATACTAGCAGTAGCCATATTACATAACTTAACACTACCAGTATAATTATTACTACCACCTATTATAGAAACTAATCCATAACTATATTTATTACTATAATTAACTCTATTATTAAATATACTCTTACAATCATCTATCTCTAATAAAAATGTATCAGTCTCAACATCAAATAATCTATAATTAACTATTTTATTAATATAATCTTTACTCATATTTAAAAAATGACCATATCTAAAACAACCTAATGAAACAGTTAAACTAGATTTAATAATATTCTTACCCAATCCATTATTAGGATTTAAACCACTATTAATATCAACACTAATAACATCAATATTACTATTATTTATAATCTTAATAACCTTTTCAAATCTATAATCATTATAAGTACTATAACTATCAAACAAACCATCAACTATAGATCTATACTCTTCTATAGGAAAATACTCATTAAGTTTTCTAATTGAAATACCTTTTCTTTCACAATTATCAATAATAATATGATTAAACTCTTCTCCTAGATAAATATCACATTCACAAATATCTTTTAATTTGAAAGCTAAAGCTAGGGCAATGAGACCTTTGATATTATTACCACATAATAAAGCTACTTTATCAGAATAATTATAACTTTCTAGTAAAGCATCACTACAAACATCCAATAACTTATTAAAGTCACAATGATTTATATTATTAATAATATTGTCATTAGAAATTACCCTTTTCATCTTATTCACCTAGTTTGATTATAACATAAATTATTGACTTTTTTTACTTTTTTTGATATAATACACGAGATTCAAAAAAGGGGGACTAAAAATGAAAGAGGCATTACTTGAAATTAAAGAATTATTATTAGATGATGCTGATGCTGAATTATTAAAAGATGAAGATTTTTTCAAATTATTAGTAGACAAATATAATATGACTGAAGAAGAAAAAAATTCATTAATGGAGTTCGTTAAAGCAGAAACAAGTACTATAAAAGATGAAGAAAAAACTAAAAAAGAAGAAGTATTCTATTCTGATGATAGTGTTAGACAATACATTGTAGAAGTAAATAAATATAAATTATTAACTCAAGAGGAAGAAAAAGAATTATTTACTAAACTTAAACACTTAAAAGAAGAAATTAATACTCTTAAAGAGAATAATGAAGATTATTCTGCACAAGAAGAAGAATATAAACAATTATCTGACAAAGCTATTAAAGCTAACTTAAGATTAGTAATTAGTATAGCTAAAAAATATTTAGAATCTAATATGGATTTCTTAGATTTAATTCAAGAAGGAAATATTGGATTAATGGAAACTATAGATAGATATGATGTAGATAAAGGTTATAAATTTTCTACTTATGCTACTTGGTGGATAAGACAAGCTATTACTAGATCTATTGCAGATAAATCAAGAACTATTAGAGTACCTGTTCATTTACATGAAACATTTGTAAAAATTAACAAGTATAAGAAAGAATTAGAGAAAAAAGGTATAGAAAAAACTAGAGAGGAAATTGCACAAGATTTAAATATTTCTAAAGAACATGTTTTATTCTTTGAAAAATTCTGTGATAATCCTGTTTCTTTATCTACTCCAGTAAGAGAAGAAGAAGATTCAGTTTTATTAGACTTTATACCTAATGAAGATCGTAGTACTGAAGAAGAAATATTTAATGCTGTTGATCATAGATTAATAATGGATATTTTAGATGGAAATGTACAAGGCTTAGATATCAAATTAGGTAAAAATGCTAAAGATGTATTAATCAAAAGATATGGTTTAGATGGAGCAGATCCAAAAACTCTACAAGAGATTGGTAATGAATATAAAGTAAGTAGAGAAAGAATTAGACAAATTCAAAATTCTGCTGAAAAGAAATTAAAAGGAAGTAATAAAGTAAGAACTTACTTAGGACTAGATCCTATAGATCATAATAAAGAAAAGAAAAAGAAAAAGAAAATAAAAACTATTAAAATATAAGGAGGTTCAAAATGAAGACATTATTAGAAAGTATAAAAAATGATATTTTAAACATGGAAACTATCACCGAAGAAGAATTAAATAAAATCTTCGAAAGTTATAACATAGATGATCTAACTAAAGAAGATATTATTAATTATCTTTTAAATGATTATCAAGAAGAAAAAGAAAAAAGAAAAAATCCAAGTAAGGATGAATTAGATGAATTAGATAAAGAAAAACTAGATGAAATAGATGAAAAAGAATTAATAAATGCTCCATATTCAGGTGATTCAGTTAAAGAGTATTTAAAAGAAATAGGAAAAATACCTCTATTATCAGCTGATGAAGAAAGATTATTATTCTTACAAATAGAAAAAGCTAGAAAAGAAGTTGAATTATCTGAATCATTACAAGAAAAAGAAATTAATGAAGAGAAATTAACTGAATTAGAAAAGAAAGCTGCTAATCATAACTTAAGATTAGTAGTTAGTATAGCTAAAGGATATTTAGGTCATAATGTAGATTTCTTAGATTTAATTCAAGAAGGAAACTTAGGTTTAATGAAAGCTATAGATAAATTTGAAGTAAGTCAAGGATATAAATTCTCTACTTATGCTACATGGTGGATTAGACAATCTATTACTAGAGCAATTGCTGATAAATCAAGAACAGTTAGAATTCCAGTTCATATGTATGAACAAGTATATAAATTCATGCGTACTGAAAAAGCATTAGCTCAAGAATTACAAAGAGAACCTAATTACCAAGAATTAGCAGATGAACTTCAAGTATCAGTAGAAAAAATTAAAGATTTAAAGGGATTATCTCAATCACCAGTATCATTACAATCTCCTGTTGGAGAAGAAGAAGATACATTATTAATAGACTTTATTGAAGATGATAAATCTAATCTAGAAGATGATGTTGAACAATCAATTTTAAGAACTTATTTAGATAAATTCTTAAATAAAGAATTAACAGAAGATGTATATTCTGGAACAGGTAACGAACCTGGTAAATTCTCAGATAGAGAATTAGAAGTATTAAAACTAAGATATGGTTTTAATGAAGATAATAAACCACATACTCTAGAAGAAGTTGGAGAAATCTTTGGAGTTACTAGAGAAAGAATTAGACAAATTCAAGCTAAAGCAGAAAGAAAACTAAAAGCCCCAACTAATAAAGTAGGAAAACATATTAAAGCATATAAAAGTATTTAATGTTAGAAGGAAAATCATTAACTAAATATAGAAAAGAAATAGAAAAATTAGATATTTATACTCCCGAAGAAGAACGTTTAGTGTTCGATAAATATCAAAAAAAGCCAACAAAAGAATTAAAAGAAGAAATAATTAAGCATTATTTAAGATGGGTATATAGATTAGGAATTGATTTTTCACTAAAATATAGATATAACGATGAAGATTTAATTCAGGAAGGAAATATTGCTTTAATAAAATGTATTGATAAATTTAATCCTGATGAAGGAGTTAAATTTACTTCTTATTTAACAACTGCTGTTGAAAATAGTATGAGAAGATGTGTAATGTTTGATAAAAACTTAATTAGATTATCAAGAAGAACATATTTTAGAATGTGGAATATGTATTATTCTAAAGAAAGATTATTAGAAAGACTAGGAAGAATACCTACTACTGAAGAATTAATCGAAGAAATGAATGATCAACATAAACAATTAACTGATGAAGATATTAAATTACTTGAAGTATTAAATAATAAAATATTATCATTAAATACATCTATAGATGATAATAATATTATTGATGATATAAGTAGTAAATTAGATATGTCCCATAATGAAGTAATTAGAGTTTTAGATAAGAATACTATTGAAGATAAAGCTTTTGATGAAGAGATTGAATTAATAGATTTCTTAATAAGTGATGATGATAATGCAGAAGATATAGTTATTAAACAAGAACAAGAAAAAGTAATTGATAAAATAATTTCTAATGAAATAAAATCAGGATTATCTGAAAGACAAAGAAAAGTATTACAACTATATTATGGTATTAATACTTATGAACATACACATGAAGAAATTGGACCTCTATTAACAAGTGATAAGAATCCTAATGGTGTTTCAAGAGAAATATCTTCTAAAGAAAGAAAGACAGCAATTAAAATATTAAGAGATAATAAAAATATAAGAGGATTATTATAATAATCCTTTTTTTATTATTTTTTGATTGATAATAACTCTATTATTTGCTATAATATATTTATCAGTCGGGGCTATAGCCAAGTGGTAAGGCGTGAGTCTGCAAAACTTTGATCGTCGGTTCAAATCCGTCTAGCCCCTCCATATTTGAAATAAAAAAACTAACTATAAGTTAGTTTTTTTTGTTTTTTTAGTTTCTAATGTTTTTAAGTAAGTAGATAATGTATTAACCATTTTTTCATAACCATCAGCACTCATATTATTGAAAACAAAATTATCATGAGGATAATGACCTCTCTTTTCAGCTAAATGGTTTTCTCCAAAATCCCATACTTGATATTCTCTTTTAAAATCATTAAAATCTTTACCTTCAGCTGCCTCAACAAAACTTCTAGCTGCATCTTCAAAAGATCCACCATTTTGAAGAATCCAATTTTCAATACCTACTCCACCTAAACCACCTTGAGGATTTTCTCCTCTATCTGGTTTATAAACACCAGCTTCTTTCAAAACTTTTTTAGCAAGTAATATATTAGCTAAAACATATTTATATTTTTCAGGATCTTGTTCTTTAATAGTATCTAATCTATCTTTAATAGCCATATCTGTTGAATAAGATATTTTATCAGTTTTAGTAATAAATGTAATATCTACATCAGCATTAATACCATCAATAGAAACTTTCTTTAATCTAAAATCTCCTTCATATGTCAAAGTTGAAGACTCACTATTACTCATTCTTTTTAATAAAGCATCTTGTAATTTTTTAAACTTAGTTGGATTAGAAATAATACTTCTATCAACTCTCATCATAAAATCAAAGTCACCATCACCAGGTTTATTAGTTCCTCTACCTGTAGAACCAGTATCAATTAATTCAACATATCCCTCTGATAAATCTCCATCAATATCAGTTTTTAGTTGCAATCCTAACTCATCTAAAGCCTCAGAAATAACTTTATTAATCTTTTCTCTTTTAGATTCAGTTTCTAATATATTTTGTTCTATTTCTTCTACAAATTCATATATTTCATCATTAACTAAATTATCAGAGAAATGATAACTATTTTCTCCAAAATAAGATAAACCACTCATTTTTTCTCTTAACTTATCATAATCTTTAGGAGTAAAAATAATTTTACCAGATTTATCAGCTATTGGTATATAGAATCCATTCATAGCAATTTCTAATCCTACTCTAGGATCAAAATTACTCATAACAATATAATTAATCTCACTAGATGCAAATCCAGTTCTTATACCATAATGATCTTTTCCAGAAGCACCTGTATAAAATACTTCTAACTTAGATAAATCTCGTTTAAATTCAGGATCTTCAGTTGCTGTTCTAGTAACCATAAATCTATCATCATGTTTCAAAACAAACCATATAGGACCATAACTAGAAGCAGCAGTACTATCTATTTTATCTCTAACACTTCCTTCAGAAGAAAGTACCATTGAAACATCAGTATCTAATGGTGTTAAATCACTAGAAGCATCAGCTCCTAAAAATTCTTTAGAAACACTACCATTTTGAAGAATATTCCTAAGATATCTAATATCAACAATACCCTTAACAAAATCTCCTTCTTCTAAAGTCATATCTCTTTGAGCAGCTAACCTATTTCTAGAATCAGCTTCTCTAACTTTAACATCAATATATCTTTTAGCATCCTCAATACTATCAAATCCACCAAAGTGACAAAACATTTTTATTACTCTATCACCTAAATCATAATCAGTTGTTCCATCAGGAGATAATTTAACAACTAACTTATCAATATCATCTATAACATTATCAGTTAAATTATATTGAGATTTTTTTCCTTTAGTAGAATTATTATATAAAGTAACTAAATGTTTACTAAAAGTAATTAATTCTTTTAACTCTTTATCATTTAATTCATCATATTGTAATACTCCAGATTTTAAATCTTTATATAATTTAGAACCCTCTTCTATATTATTTAAATATGATTTAATTGATTGATTATTTGATCCAAAAGAAGCTTTAATCAAATCAGCAAATACAATTATTTTCTTTCCTTTAGTAGAAACTCTCTTTAACGTTGGAGAAACCATCGAATACTCAAAATCAAATCCTCTAAAATCAGGATGTAATATCTCTAAACAAGAATATAATTTACCCATAGTAGGAATATTATTTCTAGTAAATAAATCATCTATTTTATTCAAACTATCCATCGGATCATCTGAACTAAGTATTTGTCTAGCTAATTGTTCTCTAAAAGCAAATATTTCACTAGAATTAGATTTAGATAATTTTTTTAAAACTATTGATACATCTTCAATCTTATCAAAATCAATTTCTCCATCAGAATTTATAATAAATGACTTAAATGCATCTTGTAAAGCAACATCATCTATTTTAGCAAACTCACTAATTAATTTTAATTTATTCATATTATTAATCTTAGTAGATGAAAAAATATTCTCTATCTCAAAGAACGAATCAATCCAATGATATTTACTAGGAAAACCTAAAACTATACTTGTTTTATCAAATATATCAATTAAATCAGGATTTTCAATAAAGTCTTCGATAGTAAAATTTCTTCCATAAAATTTATCTTTAATATCTTGAGGAACATTTTCATCTAAGAAATATTCAGGATGTTTTTCTTTAAAATGAGAAGGCATATCTTCAGAATAATACATATTATTATCTCTAATAGCACTTAATATTACACTATCAAATTCATCTATTAATCGCTCCTTAGGTGTATAATTAGGAAAATTACCAATAGCAAATGGATTTTCAATATCCCAAGGATCTGGAAAAACACTTGTATCAAAGCTATCAGTAGAATCATCCCATTCATCAGTAAAAGGAGGAATTATATCAGGATCAGATTTAAAATCTTCCCAATCATATTTAGCTGTTCTAAAACTAAAATTAAAGTTTCTTAACCCATTTAATTTATAAACTTTTTCAATATATTTTCCATAAGAAAGCATTATATCTAAAGTTTCTTCTCTACCTAATAACTCTTCCATACCAGATAATAGATTAAATCTTTTATAATCAAACATACTACTATCACTAACCATCATATTTTCAGTTAGTAACTCTAAATCAACATCTTTTAAATATTCTAAAAATTCTTTATGTTCAGATAAAAATTCAAAACTGATTGTTCTACTATAAAATGCATCTTTCAATTCATCGGGTGCATCATCACTAAGAAACATACTTGGATATATTTTTTTAAAAGATTCAGGTATATTCTTAGGATATGGATGTTTTTTTTCTATAATTATCTTTCTTAAAGATTTAACAAAATATTCATCAATTTCTTCAATAGTAGAATTTGAATAAAGTCGAAAATCAAAATCAAATGCATCTAAATTAAATAAAATAGACATAATATCACTATGTTCACTAATAAATTTCATAGTTGTATCAAAATCTGTCTTTTCTTCAATAAATTTATAAAAATTAACATTTCTAGAAACACTATCAGAATCTACTATTGTAACATCTCTTGATTCAAAACATGAACTTAAGTCTTTTCCTCTTAAAAATTCTATATATTCAGGATGTTCACTTATTACTTGAGGAGTTATTTTTTTAGTATAGAATAATTCTTGTAGTTCTTCTGGAGCATCTTCAGAAATAAATAAATTAGGATATCTTACTCTAAATTCACCAACTACATCACGATAACTAACACCCTTCTTATGGAAATAACCATCTGTAGGACCATATACTATCATTCTACGCATAGCTTCATAGAATTGATCTTTACTAAACTTACCTCTTCCTATATGTTGACCATCAACACCAACATAAATATTTCTTTCAGGATCATTAATATTATCACCATAATGCATATACATATCATACATTGAAGACAATAATAAACAATTATCCTTAGTAAAAATATGACCACATTCATTATCAAAATCAACAACATTTTGTAAACCAAAATATGATACAAACGTTAATATATCTTTATCAAGAAACTTTTCAAAAGGAATTGGTATATTAAAAATATAATCATCAGGTAAACTTTTTAACTCTTCAGCAAGAGTTTCTCCTCTATACTCATCTACTTTCATGAAATATTCACCTAAAGAAGAATATTTAAAAATCTCTTTATATTCAGAATCAGTTAAATAAATATTTCTAGAAAAAATATCTTTTTTCCTTGTTCTATCTAAAAGTTTATCAGTATAAATTTTTATATACTTCTTTTTTTCTTCATCATCTTCAATATGTATAATTCCATTAACAAAACTATAAATATTATCATTATCAAGTAAATTTAAAATAACTCCATAATTATCCATTAATTCTCTTAATTGTTGATCATTAATCTTCTCT
The DNA here is from genome assembly GCA_947168485.1 of uncultured Bacillota bacterium. Lineage (GTDB taxonomy): Bacteria > Bacillota_I > Bacilli_A > RF39 > UBA660 > RUG343. The sequence continues at coordinate 24,084 of CAMVLZ010000009.1, forward strand.
TTATTAAAGATATCTTTCATTAAACAATAATCTAAATTTTTTTCTTTATAAAAATCCCAATTATAAATCAAATCAACAAGAGATACTCTTCCTCTATTAAATTTTTCTTTTCTATCTCTAGAATAATAATCATCATTATCATCTAATTCAAATAATCTATCTTTATATAATTCTTTCATTTTAGATGAATAATATCTAAAACTAATATTATCCATAGTTAATTCATATAATTTTCTATTTACATCTTCTTCTGAAGCATCAATTTGTGACATCAATACACGTCTAAAATCAATATTATCTAAATAATTAATAGTATTTAATAATTCCCAATCTAAATCTTTAGCTTTATCCAAACCAAATTTATCAACAATAACTCTATCAGATTCAGCAATACAAGAAGTAGGTATTTTATCTTCTAAATCATATTTAATAAAATCCTCAAAAGATAAAGTACAATTATATATTCTAGTTAATATATGTTTAGGTACTTTTAATCTTTTACCTAATATTTGACCTTTTTGATATTTGTAACGCATAAACATCACCTATAATAATCTTATCATAAAAAAAACTAACTTTAAAAGTTAGTTTTTAATATCCTAAATCTTTTACAAATGATTTTACTTTATCTTTATATTTAACATCTACATTAACAAATAATAAAGTATTATCAACTTTACAAAGATACATATATTTATCTTTAGTAGTTAAAGAATAAGTTTGTGTATCTCCAACATCAGTAGATGATTCTGAAGATGCTCCACTCTTATAAGATTCAAAAGTAGTCTTATTAGTATTAAACATACTAGTAGCATTATCTTTACTACTTAAAACATAAAATTCTAATTGATAACCATCATTACTCATAGCAAGAGTTGCTTCATTAACAACACCAGTAGATTGAAATTGATTAGTAACATCCTTAGTTGTATATCCATTATTATCTGCTTTAGATTTAAAATCACTTGTACTTATAGCAGTCTTTCCACATCCTGTTAATACAAAAACCATTAATAAACACAAAACCCCTAAAATTATTTTTTTACCTTTCATATTTTCCTCCTATAATTTTATTCATAAGTTATTACTTGGTATCCATTATCACAAGAACATCTATTTTTATCACCTGTACAATATGCAGGATCATCAGATAAAGGTCTCATAGTTCCAGTAGATGGATCTAAAGCAATAAAATCACCTATCTCAACAGTTTCTCTATTTGCTGTATCTTTTACTCCGACAACAGTAACCCAATGTCCTTTTCCCGATCCACCAGTTGGAGAATTAAGATGAAAAACAGCAGGTCTACCCTCTTTCATTAATTTATCATATCCAAATTGAGCTTGTTCTTTCGAACTATTTAAATTACTACTTTTCTCAGTTAATCCACCTCCACTAAAACAAACATCTGCATAATCAACAGTTTTACCATTAGTAACATATATAGCATATCCTCTAGCATAGTTATCACAACCACTTTTATCTTTAGGATAATTTCCATTAGAATCCAGCTGTCCACCATATACATCAAAAGCTTTCTCAGGATCATTTTTAAGTATATATTTACCATCACTTCTTATTATGTTAGAAGAATAACTAAATCCATCTATTCTTTGTCCTTCAGTTAGAGATGCAATTTTACTAACTTCCGCAGCACTAAGCATCTTACAGCTACCCTTAGCACTATTTAAAGCACTATTTATTTGAGTTTTTAAAGTTTTAAGTTTAGTTTCACACTCATCTACTTTATTACTATATGTATTCATTTGACTTCTATAAGTTGATCTATTAGAATCATCAGAATCACAATCATTATAGTTATTTTTAGCCTTTTTATAATTAGATTGAGCTTCTTCTTTTTCTTTCTTTATTTTTAAATATTGATCATATAAATCAACTGCTTGGGCAAAAGAAGTTAATCCTTTTTCTATCGATGAAGCTTCACCATAAAAAGAATCAAACTGAGATACTAAATTATCATGAGAAGAACCATTCCAACTACCAGATAAACCGCTAACTTCACTTTTACAACTAGTTAAAGTTTTAGATAAAGAACTTGCATCACTAGTAACAGTTCCACTACTAACCATTTAATCACCTCACTCTACTATAATTATAACTAATAATCATATGTAATAAAATAAATTAAATAAAAAAAAATATATACTTTACACACAAAAAAAACAAACAGTTAAGTTTGTTTTAATTATAAGTAACTATTTGAAGACCATATTCACTTCCATCAAAATCTCTCTTACCATCATATTGTTGAACGATATTTCCATTACCAGATGAATCCATAACTATTAAATCAGTTGGTTTCAAATCTTCTTTATTAGCACCTTCTCTAATACCAACAACAGTAACATAATGGTTACCATGACTATAACCAGCAGTCGCTACAACAACAGGTTTATTTTTATCATGAACTTCGTCCCAAATCATATTTAAACGTTCTCTAGATGAAGAAGCACTACCATTATTCATTCCAGGCCAGTAAGCAGCATTTGAGTGATGACCCCCATTATATTCTTCACAAACAGAATCAAAGTCACCTGAACTAACTCTAGTCTTACCTTCCAATACAGCATAACCATAAGCAGTAGCCCAAACTCCACAACAAGAACTAGTCTTTTGAGTACCAAGTAATTCAATATCTTTTGGATTATATGGAATACAATAAGCCTTAGTACCATCAATATCTTGTAATTGTAAACCATTCATAGTAGTTCCAATACTAGGTGAAGTAATCTTACTAACAGCCTTACCACTAGCTAATTTACAACTTCCCTTAGCAGCCTTCAAAGCATTATTAATTTGTTCTTTTAATTTTTTCATTTCTTTGTCAGCATCATCCATCTTACATTTAGCATTATACATTTTAGAATTATAAGTTGATTTTTTAGGATCACCATCTTCACAATTATTATAGTTAGCTCTATTAGTATTATAATCCGCTTCTGCTTCTTCTTTTTCTTTCTTAGCTTTTAAGTATTCTTGATATAAAGATACTGCTTCTGCAAAAGAAGTTAAACCATCTTCTATAGCTGAAGCTTCACCATAAAAAGAACTAAACTTAGACTCAACATTATCATGAGAAGCCCCAGTCCAGCTACCAGATAATCCACTAATTTCATTTTTACAACTAGTTAAAGCTTTACCAAAATCACCAGCATCACCAGTAACAGTACCACTACTAACCATATAATCACCTCATCTTATATAATTATACCTTTTATTTCTCAAATAATAAACAAATATTTTCATAATTATATTTAAACTCTTTATTCTTAATAATCTTTTTTAACCCAGTATTATCATTATAATAATACATATATTCATCATTAATTACAATTAAACTATCATTATAAATAGTATAATAATTTACATTATTTAACTTAAATAAATAAGTAGGTTTATTCTTATACTTAGAATTAGATCTATAAAAATTATTATCATTATCTCTAAAATAATAATAATTATTAGTATAATAAATATCCTCAGTATTATATTTCTCTTTTATCTTAGAATCATCTATTTTACTAACAAATTTATATTTATCAGGATTATTCTTCATATCAGAAGTTTCTACTTTTAATAAAGATCTATCTTTATATGTAATATAACCAGTCTTTTCATCTCCTACTTTTTCTAATTGTTTTTTATAAGGATTTAAACTATACTCAATATATTTATCAGTATCAATAAAATATAATTTCTTATTAAAACTACCAAGTACTATATAATCTCCACTAAAAGTTTCTTTTTTATTTTTAATATAACTCATCTTATTATTTAAAATATTATAATAATAAACCTTTTCTTTATTAGTATGATTTAAAAATATGTAATACTCATTAACCATAGTAGAATAAATATTCTCATACATATCATTCTTCTTAATTAATTTCTTAGTCTTAACACCATTCCTACTAATAATATTAATACCAGTATAATTCCACATAATAAATCTATTATTTGAAGGAATATTATTTAAATAATAATTAACTTTATTTTTATTAATATTTTTATTATGATTATTTAATTTCTTAGAATAATAACCATCTTTCTTTAACTTTTTAATAATATCTTTAAAATCTTTATCTTTACTATCTCTAAGATAACTATAACTATATGTTTTATTATCCTTAGTACAATAAATATTACCAAAATCTTCTTTAATATATTTAGGTATAATACATACTAATTTATTTTTCTTATATCTAAGTAAATTATTAATAATCTTTTTCTTCTTATTTAAATCATTATTATAACTAAAATTAAATATATGTTTATTACTATCCTCAATAACAAAGTCATAATAATGATTACCTTTATTATAAGTATATTTTTCTTCAATATTATAATTAATATTATTTACAGTAACTATATAATTAATATGATGTTCTCTCTTCAAGATATGAACTAATATGATAATAAAAATTACAATAAAAAATATAATTAATATTGGTAATCTCTTCTTCATACTATCACCATATTAATTATATCATATTACTTAGAATCAATAATACTATTATTCTCAAAAAATTCTACATATTCACTTGTACTAACAAGACCAGGTATATAATCAACAAGACTATTATTCTTAGTAATTAATAACATTGGAGTATTAACACCTTGAGTTTCTTTAAAATATTCATCTGAATTTAATAACTTAGTCTTATCAGAATCACTAAATGTATCTAATGATAAATAATATACTTTAAATTTATTTTTATAAGCTATATGTTTAACAATTGGTTCAGCTATTTGACAATATTCACATCCAGTTCTTCCAATCATAACAACATTAGCATCTTTACTCTTATATAATTCCAAATATTTATCAACATCTATTATTGTAAAATCAATCATTTCAGTCTTCTTTATACTATCAGCTTCTTTTTCAATAGCAGTTTTATACTTATTTTGAGCAGCACTTGGAGTACTTTTCAAAACAATACCAACGATCGCTACAACAACCAAAATAGCCGCAATAATAGCCATTATAATAATTTCTTTTTTATTATTCATAATTCCTCCTATTTAAGTTTCTTTACATAAGATCTAATATCTTCATCATTAGATAACAAATCATCTAAATAATCACAATTAGAAACATAAATATCTTTATCTTTAAATATATTATTAAAATTAACAATATTTTTCTTAGTCATATTCTCAGAATTCAATTCTTTAGTAATTAACTTACAAAGAATAGAATTTAATTCTAATATATTAGTATCATATATAGAATCAGAATTATTATTAAGTACAACATACTTATCAGGATTACATATAAAGAATTCTCCATTATATTTAATATCTTTATAATCTAAATCACTAAATAATACTTTCTTATCACTAATATATTTAATCTCTTCTTCTAAATTAAATAAACTATCTAATAAATAATCCTTAGGAGTAGTAATAATCTTATGATAACTTCCATTCTTAGGAATAGATCTCAATGTATATCCACAAAACTTATTATTCGCAAATATTAACTTAGAAGGCATAAATATTTGTAATGATTTAATCTTACTTAAATACCTAATAGTTTTCTCACTATGAGAATCATCAAAATCTTTATCATATATCTTAATTAAATTATTACGATAACTATAAATATTACCACCATTAAATGTATCTATAGGATTCATTTTATCTAGATTAATCTTTCTCTTTTCTAAACGATAATCCATATTATCACCTCAGGTAAGATTTATAATACCACAAAATTATTTTTTATGAAAGATAGAAATAAATTTAGCAAATCTATATAAAATAATATTACTATTATTTATAGCAAAACTCTTACCTACAGCTTTACCTCCAATAGTTAATGAAGCAATTATACCAGCAACAAATAAACCAACTACTAAAACATTCCAACCAAATTGTTCACTCAATAAAATAGTAATAGTAGTTCCACTAGCTCCAGATATAATACCACATATATCTCCAACTACATCACAACAGAAACTAGATACTTTTTCAGCATTCTTTTTAAAAGTAACAGCCTGACTAGCACCAAATACTTTTCTAGAACTCATAGAATGAAATACACTCTCATCAGCACTAGTAACACTAACACCTATAATATCAAATAAAATACCTATAAAAACAAATAACAAAGTAACTATAATACCAAATATAATATTAAGATTAGGTATAATTGTTTGACTAATTAAAGACATAATAATTGATATAACAAAAGAAATTATAAGTATAAATAGTATCCATTTAATATCAACTATTTCTTTTTTTACTTTTTCTTTCTTCTTAGTTTGATTAATAAGATTTTTTATTTCATCTTTATTCATCTAATCACCTAATAAAATTATAACATAAAAAAAATAGTATAAAAACTATTTTTACTTATAATAATATACATGGTAACCAGGTTCAGAACTACATCTTTCAAATCCTTCAATACAATATCCAGATTCATCTGAAACTGGTCTAACTTTAGCTGAAATATCTCCAGGTGCAGCAGAGTCTATTACTAACAAATCACCAACAGTAATTTTTTCTCTTGTAACACCATCTTTAAATCCAACAACACATAACCAATGTCCTTGACCAGATCCACTTTCAGCAGAATTAACATGTATTACACAAGGTTTTCCACTACTTACAATATCAAAAGCAATTTGAGCTTGACCACTTCTACTATCAGCTGTCTCACATACTGCTTCCATTCCATCAGCAGATGCTCCTACACTTTCATATGAAGGAACATTTCCTGTTTGAAGATAAATAGCATAACCTCTAGCATAATTATCACAACCTTCAGAATCATTAGGATATTGTCCATGACTATCTAATTGTCCTCCAAAAATATCAATAATTTTATCATAATTAGCTTCTAATCTAAAATATTCACCTTTTTTAACTATGTTTTTCGCAAAAGCAGGTTTAACTTCAACAACCTCTTCAGCTTTAGGTTCTTCTCCAAGATCAACATATTGAGTATCAGGCTTTTGAACACTTTCAGTAAAAGAAGCATCACCATTATTATCACTCAAATAATTACCAACTTCAGGTGTTTGTACATCAATAGGTTTATAATCAAATCCACTCATAAATACCCTCCTATAAAAAGTATAACATAAAAAAAATAGTATTAACTACTATTTAATTTAGAATAATAATGGTTTTAATATAGTTAACTTTGAATCATAGGTCAAGTAGGATTTCCCTAATCTCTACTATTTCGTTACCAAAATAGCCGTTCCCATTTAAAGAGATTAATACATCATCACTAAATGTATGACTTGATTACCACTTAGTATCCACTGCAATCCTATATTATATTGACACTCTAGGAGATTTCCTCACTAAATATTTTTCTATTAGTACTTTTTTGCAATAAATGTTTCATAATGCAATACTTTTAATTGGGTCGCGAGCCTAGATTAAAAGCTGATCATTAATCCCCAAATACCACTCAAGACAGGCTACGCTACACATAACTTTCGCCACATGTAGGTTACACCCTAAGTCGTATCTAGTCCATCAGTTAAACACGTATAGGCTAAACACATAAATAGGTCTCAAACGAAAACCTGGGTCAGAAGCATATGCCATTATGCTAGCCCAAATTCTCTTTCACTTCAGCATCCACCCCAAACTGGGCGTAAGAAGCAAACACCAAAGGCTTCATCGGTATGCCCTTAACGATTTTTTAATCTCGTCTTCCTAGAAAAATAAATAACTAGAATAATGTACCATCACTACATCATGTAAGAATTATACCACAAAAACCCTAAAATGTCAATTTACACAAAAAAAAGAAGTATTAATAACTTCTCTTTCTATAAACATAATTAGCAACAAAACAACTAATAATTACTATTAATATAATCAATGTAGAACTACCAGTAACAGGATTCTCTATAATAGTTTTACCATTATTTTTAACTACATTTGTAGGATTATCAGAAACTCTCTTCCATACAGCATATAATACTAAATTATCAGAAGATACATCTCTAACATTTATAGTTTCTCCATCTTTATAGACAACTTCTCCATTCTCTTCAGTAGCCCATCCAATAAATTTATATCCTGTCTTTTCAAAACTATTTTTTTCTAAATCAATATCAGTATAAGTAGAAGCATCCATACTCTTCATAGAACCATTTCCACCATTCTTATTAAAAGTAATAGTAAATTGTTTCTTTTCTACCCATATAGCATATAAATCTATTTCATCATCATTAATATCAGTTAAATTACTAACTACAGCTTGATCAACATAATATACTGTTCCTTTTGGAGAAGTAGACCATCCAGCAAATGCATAATTAGAATCACTATGTACAAATGAATTCTTTCTTAAAGTAACATTTTCACCATATCTAGCTTCAGTTTCTTCCATTGATCCAGTAACATCACTAGTACCATCTTCTAAAACAGTCGCATTACTATGATAAATAATATAATAGTATACTGGATCCCAAACTGCATATAATTTAATATCTTTATCTAACATTACTCTAGAATTAGGAGCATACTCACTTGAAGGATCTCCATCACTAGTAGTAGACCAACCCATAAAATTATAACCAGGATAAGTAAATTCATTACCTGGAACAATCAAAGGTAATCCACCTACTTCATAATTCATACTAGCCATAGTACCATTTCCACCATTAGGGTCAAATGATAATTTATATCCACTACCTTCCCATACAGCGACAAATGTAATATTATTACCAGTAATACTTAAATTAGATAAATCTTTAATTTGATCTCCAGCCTTATAAGTAGTTGAACCATTCAACCATCCACCAAAAGTAAATCCACTCTTAGTATAACTACAATCAGGTAAAGTATAAGATTCACTACTATGAACAGAATCATTACTCATAGAACCAGTTCCACCATTACTATCAAAAATAACAGTATATTGAGTACCAGGAGTAATTGGATCATTTCCACCACTAGGAGGATTATCACCAGTATCATCACCTATTGTAGTTTCACTATTGCTCTTCCATATAGCATATAAAGTCATATCACCAGGACCAATTTTATTAGGAGCTGGTCTTTCTCCAGGAGCATAAGTTGCTTCTGAAGCATCTTTATCTTTAGAGTATCCAATAAACTCATATCCTTCTCTATAAATATTATTATCAGTATTAGTAGATTTATCATTAACAACCCTTAATGATACTTTAACATCAGCCATAGTATATTTAGTATCATTCAAAGTACCATTTCCACCATTAGCATCATACTTAATAGTATAAATAATAGGATCCCATTTAGCATAAATATTAATAATATTATCACTATTAGCATATCCAACTATATCAGATATTTTAACAGAATCACCACTAGTTAAAGAAGCATCAGGATCATTTGAATTTAATGTCCAACTAACAAAATTATAATAATCTCTAACAAATACATTATTTTCAATTGTAATAGTATCATCTAAACTATAAGTCTTCTCATCTATTGGTGTAGCACCAGATATTAATCTAGCTGATTTATCACCCTTATTATAACGTACTGTATAAGAAAGAGTTTCTCCATCACCATAAACACCTATCAAATCAAGTTTATAGTCAGACATAAGTTCAGATACATCATCAAAAGATTGTCCATTACTATATTTAACTTTATTACTTGAAATAGTCTTATCAGTAGCCCATCCTTGGAAAGTATCAGTATTACTTAAATCAACTTTATCTAAATTAAATTCATCAGTATAACTAGATATAGTTCTAGTATAATCTTTATTAATATTTAAACTAGAATAATTAATATTATATAAAGCAAACTGAGTATAAGCCTTATTAATATTATTAAATTTAAATACAAAATTATAACTACTACCAACAATATCCTTTAAAGGAACAAAATAAATAGTAATTTTATCTCCCTTTTTAAATTTAGCTAATAATTTATCATTAGTTTTATCAGTACCATAGAAATGTTTATTATAATCACTAGAATAATAATCATAATAATAAACAAACTCAGTAACCTTATCATCATTAGTAATATCAGATAAATATATATCATTTACCTTAAGAGTATCTTTACTAATATTAATATCTATCTTAAGCATAGTTAAAAAATCTATAGAAATATCATCAAATTTTTCTTTAATCTTAGCAGCAGTAGAAGTATTACTAATATCAGTAACTTCACTAAAATTAATTCCTCCATAATTAATACTATTATTACCCATAAAAGGCATAGATTCATTTGTAATTAAAGAAACATTATCCTTATTTTTATTGATATAAAAAACACCAACAATAAAAATAAAAACTGCTACAAAGACACCAAATATTCTAAATAGATTCTTCATATAATCACCTACTATACTAATTATATTATATAATTAATAGATTTTGATATCAATAAATAATAAAAAAAGATGTAATAATTTACATCTATCTTTTTAACATATTTACATAAGAATGAATCTTAGCAGGCCATGCTCCACTCTCAGCATATCTAGGACCTATAGAATCTATTGTAGTTAATCCTCTAGAATAGAAATTTCTATATAAATTATTAATCATACCAGTAATACCAGTATTAATATTAGAAAATGCTTGATAAGAACCACAACCAGATCCCTTTTGTCCACCAACATTATTACATGTTCTAGCAATTTTACTTGTACCATTACCAGTTTCATGCATCATTATAGCTGCTGCTACAAAAGGATCTACTTTTAATTTTAAACTTGTATCAGTGATTAACTCACCTTTACCAGCTAATACTCCACCTAGCTTATTATTTAATTTACTAATAATCTCTTCTCTAGTAAAATGATCAACTACTTCAATTCTTATTAAAGAACCAGAAGCAGCTTTCATATCTATATCTTCAAGACCTAATTCAGAAGCTGTTTCTCTAGCTTGAATATTAGATGATTTTACATAATTAACATTTGTTTCCAAATAAGCAATATCATTCTCTTTTAAATTATAATTTTCTTTATTTAGAATAATCACACCCATTGATATCATAAGAATACCAACTATAAATAGTGACTTCCCAATCGACTCAATTTTCATGTTATCTCCTTAAAAATTAATACTAATTTATTTTACTATAAATAGAGCTAAAAGTCAATTAATCACCCATATTATTAACCGCAATTAGAATACCTAATTTTCCATATTCATAAGTGATTCCACCTTGCATAAAAGCCTTATATGGTGGGATTAAAGGACCATCTGCTGATAATTCTATAGTTGAACCTGGAATGAATGAAGAACCAGCCATAATCTCTTGATTTGGATAACCAGGCATATCACATGGAACAGGCACAACATAAGATTCTATCGCTCCACCCATTTGAAGTCCTTTACAAAAGTTAATAAGTTTATCTTCATTATTAAATTCTACTACAGTAATTATATCTGTTCTTTTTTCTTTATATTGAGGAGTAACTTTATATCCTAATTTTTCAAGTAAACAAGAAGCAAATACTTGTGTTTTTAAAGCATTACCAACAACCTCTGGAGCATTAAATAATCCCTTGTAATAAGATTCAAGGACACCAAAATTAGCTCCCATATCTTTATATGCGCCAGGTACATTAAGTCTTTCACTAATTAATTTAATATACTTTTCTTTACCAACAATATATCCACCACTAGAAGCTATTCCAGCACCTAAATTCTTCATTAAACTTGAAGCTACTACATCAGCACCAACCTCAATAGAATCAATCTCTTCAACCATACATCCATAGCAATTATCTACAAAGATTATTACATTTTCATCAACACTACGTATCTCTTCAATAACCTTTTTTATTTTACTAATATTAAGACTTTTTCTATCAGAGTATCCAACACTTCTTTGTATCTCAACCATCTTAACATCATGTTTTTTTAATCTATTTTTAATACTCTCATAATCAAAATCATTATCAATTAAATCAATTTCTTCATATTTAATACCATTCTTAATCAAAGAAGATTCACTATCCCCTTCACTACCAATAACAGTCCTAATAGTATCATATGGAGTTCCAGAAATACTTATTAAAGTATCACCATGTTTTAACAAACCAAAAAAAGTAACAGTTAAAGCATGAGTACCACACATAATTTGAGGTCTAACTAAAGCATCTTCTGCTCTAAAAACTCTCGCATATATTCTTTCTAGTTTTTCTCTTCCAGGATCACTATAACCATATCCTTTTATTTCATTAAAATCACTAGTATTAACACCCTCATCTTGAAAAGCCTTTAATACTCTACTAGACCAATTAAGTACATTATTATCTATATCTTTAAAAATATCCTTTAATTCATCCTCTACTTCATTTGATAAATTAATTAACTTATCAGAAATATTAAACTCTTTATACACAATATCCCTCCAAAAACATATTAATTATACACTATAGATAAACTTAATTCAAATATGATATTATATTTATAGGTGATATTATGGAAAAAATAGATATTTTAGTAAAATGGATAAAAGAATCAAAAAAGACAGTATTCTTTGGAGGAGCAGGAGTATCAACAGAATCAGGTCTAAAAGACTTTAGATCAAAAGATGGTCTATATAATATGAAATATGACTATCCACCAGAAGAAATACTATCACATCACTTCTTTATAGAAAACCCAGAAGAATTCTATAAATTCTATAAAGATAAACTAAATTCATTAAATTATAAACCAAATATTACTCATAAAGTACTAACTCTAATGGAAAAAAACAATCTACTAAGTTCAATAATAACTCAAAACATAGATGGTTTTGACACCTCCTCAGGATCCTCATCAGTAATAGAACTTCATGGTACCGTGTTGAAGAATCACTGTATGAGGTGCCATAAATTCTACGACGCAGAATACGTATTCAATTCTGAAGGAATACCAAGATGTACAGATGATAATGCTATTATAAAACCAGATGTTGTACTTTACGAAGAACCTCTTAATGATGAAGCAACCAGTACGGCAATTAAAGAAATATCTACGGCGGACCTATTAATAATTGGAGGTACTTCTCTTAATGTTTATCCTGCTGCTGGATTTATAAATTATTTTAATGGTAAACATATTGTTCTAATTAATAAAGATATAACTCCATATGATAATATATGTGACTTAGTAATTAATGATTCAATTGGAAAAGTATTTACCGAAATAAAAAAGGAATTAAATCTTTAATTCCTTTTCTTTATGATGATTTTTAAGTACTGTAATAACTCCTAACATAGATACCATAATAACAATTATTGCTATAGGAGCAGCAGTCTCTGGATTATTTATTAAAGAAACTTGTGTTTCACGAGATTGAATTTCTCCTACTTCTTCACTTGTAATTGAAGAACTACCAATAAATTTAGCACCACCAGAAACATTCTTAGGTACATAAGCTGAATATCTTAAAGATACTTTTGAGTTAGCACCAATCACATTAACTTTCCATGTAATTGTATGATTAGTTTTATTATAAATACCTCCATCACTAGCAGAACCTTTAACATATTCAAGTTCAGTTGGTATTTTAGTAATTATCACATTATTATGAGAATCAACACTACCATTATTTTCAGCAACCACTCTATAATTTAAAGTCTTTCCTCTAGTAGTAGTATAACTTTCTAAATTATTAACATAATTATTAATACTAAGTTTAATATCACCCTTTTTATTAAGAAGAATTAATGGTAAATAAGAAACTCCAGTCTTGTTTATAGCGTTTTGATCATAATTCATTCTTTCACAATCAACTAAATCATTCATCATTCTAGAACTAATAAAATAATTATTAAAATCAGTTTTATAATCAACTAATTCATTATATTTCAAATATCTACTATGTTCGCTAGTAATATTATAGTAAAGTACTAATCTTGGAAATGATGAATAATAAGCATCAATTATAACAGGTAAAACAATTTTTTCTCCTTTAACATATCCTTTAGGTGCACTTACTTCTTCAATATATAAAGGTATATAAAAGGAAACAAAATTATCATATATTTGGTAAAATCTACTATCTAAATGAGAAGTATTACCATTTTCCAAGTATCTTGTTATATCAATTTTTACATTACTAGGTAACATTGCTTTAATAGTACTAAAAGCATCATTCTCTCTTAATTCCAATTCATCCGAAGCAGTATAAGCCAAACCATAAAGACCATTTTTTTCTTCCTTTAATTCATAAGAAAATGTATTATTAACATCACTTATCTTAAATTTAGCTCCCTCTAATCCTTTTCCACTTTCATCAGTTTTAAATAAACTTCCTACTAATTCAATCGATCCATAATAATCTTTCTCAGTAGGTGCCACAGCAAAACAACTATTATTTATTCCAAATAGTATTAATCCAATTATAAGTAATGTTAATATCTTCTTAATCTTCATATTTTCACCTATAATAATTATAATATATTTTTTAAATAAAAAAAAGAATTATTACTAATTCTTTATTTTAAATGTTTTATCAGCAAACAAATATACTAATAATAAACTTATAGCTATATAAATAATAGTAAATATAATTACAGATATACTTAATACTATAGGATTAACACTTAATTCAGAAACAAAGAATATTAAGAAATAAGATATAAATATAGTTATACTATATTCAAAACTAGTATTACGTCTATCTCTATTATATGGTTGTAATAAATAATATAATACTAAATAATGAGTACTAAAGAATAAATTTAAAAATATTACATATATAAAATAACTACCTATAAATAAATAATTATTACCACCAGATATAATAAGTATTAAACAAATACCCAATCCCATTATTAATCCAGTAGATAAATTAGATTTAATAAGACTAATAAGTCTCTTTTTAAATAAACCTAATATTACTTTCTTTTCTCTAAAGAAATTATATCTTAACATAGCATGATCACTATTATAAAACATAGCCTGTGTCATAATAGGAGCTCTACTAATAAAAAACATAATTAATGGAATATATCCCATATAATTAATTAAATATTTACTCGCAACTACCCCAAAACTATTATCAATTAAAATATATATAATTACACCAATAAATATAAATGAAATAACCATATTATATATATTTAAACTTCTATATAATATATCTCTATGTCTTAAGAAGAATATTGTATTAAACAAATCATATTTATGTTTATTCTTAATTATCTTATTATCAATAATCTTATCTTTTTCTTTAATCTTAACAATTTCTTCTCTACTAAAATTATCACTATTTTTAGAATTCATTACTCTTTCATAAGTATTTAATAATTTATAAATAACTCTATAATTTTTATATCTTAATAAATATATATAACTAATAATAAATAATATAAAACTAATAATACAAAAAACATATATAAACAGATTACTAATCTTAAAGAAATATGAAGTTGCTGCTACTACAAATGATATTACTATTAAAGCAAAATATTTCTTCTCATCAGCATACCAAGGTATATAATTCTTATCATAATAATATAAATTAAATGCTTCTCCAATTATTTTTAAAAATATATTTATTAATAAAATAATTAATATAAGTAAATAATCTAAATGAAGAAAACTATTAAATATTAAGAATGCTATAAGATTAAATATAGTACTTAAAATAATATTATTTAATAGATTATACCTAGTATAATTAAGACTATCCATTCTAAATATAATTAATGATAAATATTTTCTAACACTAATATTTAAAATAGTTGCATTATTAATAAATAAACCTAATACACTTAATACTAAATAAATATAAAGAAAATGATTAATATGATCACCAGGTATCTTAGTACTAATATAATAAATAATTCCAAAATACATTATCTTAGTAAATAATTTATTAAAAATAGTAGCTAAAAAACCTAGAATAAAACCTATAATTTTAAATATCTTTATACCATAAATATTCTCTCCTACTAAGTCATTAATAATAGGAAGATTTCTAAAAGTATCTAAATAAGAATTAATAGTATAATAAGAATCAATTTTAAAATTATAATACCAAGTCTTAATCATTATCTTCTTCTTTTTCCTCTTTTAAACTTTCTAGTATTTTATCTTTATATTTCTTAGTACTTAAATTTTTCTTTTCAACTAATTCAAAATTTTTATCTTTTAATAAAATAATCTCATCACATAAATCAACTGCTAATTCTAAAATATGAGTAGAAAAGATTATTATATGATCTTTTTTTAATTTCTTAAGTAATTTTTTAATACTATCTTGAACTAATACATCTAATGATACTAATGGTTCATCTAATAATAATATTTTAGGATTACTAATAATATTAATAAGTAATTGCATTTTATTCTTCATACCATGAGAATAATCTTTTAATAACTTATCTTGATCTTCCTTATCTAATTCAACTAAATCAAAGTAATAATCAAAATCTATATCTTTCTCATCACTATGAATCTCTAAGTAAAATTGTAAAAACTCTTTTCCTGTTAAAAATTCAGGAACTACAGGAGTAGATACAATATAACCTATATCATTATTATCTAGTTCTTTATCATCTAAATAAAATTTACCAGAATTAATTCTAATATCTCCATCTAAAGAATTCATAAAAGTAGTCTTACCAGATCCATTTCTACCTACAAGACCATAAATACAATTATCTTTAAAAGTAAAATTAATATCTCTTAATATTTCATTATCTTTATAACTCTTAGATAAATTACATATTTTTAATTCCATATAAATCACCACATATATTATATTAAATTACTTTAATATTATCAAATAAAAAGAGTGATAATCACTCTATGCATAAGTAACACTAGATACTCCACATCCAGAAAACATTCCTTCTTTTGTAGAACTAGAAGAAATAACCCAATTAGTTCTATTAACAGTTATTTTAGTTATAGCACTTGCCTCATAAAACATATAATTGAAATTTGTACCAACTCTAGTATTAAAATTAGTTAAATTCAAACTAGTAATTTTTTTCATACCACCAAACATACCATGATAGTTTATTACTTTTGAAGTATCAAAACCACTTATATTCATACCAGTAGCATTAGTACATTCATTAAACATATACTCCATTGTAGTCGCACTAGATGTAGTCCATGCAGGCATATAAAAACTAGATATTTTAGAACAACCTTGGAAAGTCGAATGAAAAGTAGTTACACTACTAACATTAATTCTATTAATATTATAAATATTAACCAAATTAGAACATCCAGAAAAAGTATATTCCATATCTGTCACGTTTGAAGTTTTAGGATCCAAACTAAAAGTAATTTCAGTCAATCCAGTAGAATCAAGAAAAGTAGAATGAAGGCTTTCACAACTACTAAGATCAAAATTACCTATATGTAATGATGACACTTTCTTTAAATTAGCAAAGGTACCATATAATGTTTTAACTTTACTAGTATTAAAATTACTAACATCCAATGACGTTAATAACTCACAATAATTAAACATATTTGACATATCTTCTACGTTTTCAGTATTAAAATTACTAACATTCAAAGTAGTAACCTTTTTACAATGTAAAAACATCTCTTTCATATTTGTAACCTTAGACGTTTCAAAATGAGATACATCTAAATTAGAAAGATTATAGCAATTACTAAACATACATGACATATTAGTAACCTGAGAAGTATCAAAATGAGATACATCTAAATTTGTTATTTTGGAACACTTATAAAACATGCTTTTCATATCAGTAACATTGCTTGTATTAAAGTGAGATACATCTAAATTAGAAAGATTATAACATGCATAAAACATAGAAGACATATTAGTTACTCGTCCTGTATCAAAATGAGATACATCTAAACTTGTTAAACTATTACAATTTTTAAACATATATGACATATCTGTAACATTACTTGTATTAAAATTTGTTAGATCTAAACTTGTTAAATTACTGCATTCATAAAACATACACAACATACTAACAACACTGCTAGTATCAAAACTAGATAAATCAATACTAGTCATTTTACAACTTCTAAACATATGTGACATATATTCAACTTTGGTTGTATCAAAATTTTCTAATCCATTAATATACTTTAGATTATTTGTATCACTTGATATATGAAATAAATAAGCCATACTTTTAACTTTTGAAGTATCAAAATTATTATTAAAATTAATTGTATCTAAATTTGTCAAACCATAAAACATATATTCTGTATTAACATTTCCAACAACATCTCCATCAGCACCTATATAACATTTATAGTATCCAGAATTATTAGGATCATTTATAATCCAAGCCATAACTCTTCCGTCACCATTAACAGATACATCCCATGATGCAACCGCATTACTAGGTATATTTTTATTGTCCAAAAAATCAACAGACTTAATTTTACTATTATATGTAGAAGAATGAAAATCAGTTGTAATATCATAATTATACTTCTTTATCATATTACCCACATCTTCTACATATTCAACATCACCCGAGATATTCAAATTTTGATTTAAAGCACCAAAACCTACACTTATTAGTGTAGTTATAAAACATAGTATTGTTAAAAACACAGTAATATAAAGCTTATATTTTTTTCTCATATTATTCTCATACCTTGCCTACAATAATTATACATTATGTATCATATTAAGACAAATAAAAAAAGATGACTTAGTCATCTCATAATAGGTGTGAAAAATATGAAAAATAATTTTATTCTATATATCATCTCCTCTTCTTTACACCTATATAATAGCAATCTATTGTGTAAGAAATATGATTAAATAATGTGAAATTATGAAAAAAGAGAGAATTACTTCTCTCTATTAATTACATAGTTATATGAATCATAACACATTTTATCTATATCTCTAGTAGCTTTCCAATCTAGTTCTTTTTCTGCTTTAGTTGGATCTGCATAAAACTCATCAAGATCTCCAGGTCTTCTATCACCAATTTTATGAGGTATTTTAACATTATTAACTTTTTCAAAAGTATTAACAATTTCTAATACACTTCTAGGAGTACCAGTACCTAAATTATAAATATATACTCCATTATCAGATTTAACTAATTTCTCTAAAGCTTTTATATGTCCAATAGCAAGATCTACTACATGTAAATAATCTCTTCTACATGTTCCATCAGGTGTATTATAATCATCTCCAAAGATAGTTAATTCTTTTAATTCTCCAGCAGCAACTCTTTGAATAAAAGGCATCAAATTATTAGGAATACCTTCAGGATCTTCCCCAATTAATCCACTTTCATGTGCTCCAACTGGATTAAAATATCTAAGAATTGATATCTTCCACTCAGGATCTGATTTATATAAATCTTCAAGTATTTCTTCAATCATAACTTTAGTCATTCCATAAGGACTAGATGGAATTCCTCTTTTCATAGTTTCAACATATTTAGGAGATTCTTGAATTCCATAAACAGTTGCTGAAGAACTAAATACAAAACTCTTAACTCCATATTTTTGCATAGTTTCAAGAAGAACAATAGCTCCAGATACATTATTTTTATAATACTCTAAAGGTATCTTAGTAGATTCCCCAACTGCTTTAAGTCCTGCAAAGTTAATAACTGAATCTATATCATTTTCTTCAAAAATTTTCTCTACAGCATCTCTATCTAAAATATCACACTTATAAAATTTAATTTCTTTAGAAGTAATTTCTTTTATTTTATCTATAACATCAATCTTTGAATTAGATAAATTATCTAAAACAATTACTTCATATCCTTCATTAAGTAATTCAACACAAGTATGAGAACCAATATACCCTAATCCTCCAGTAACTAATATTTTTATATTACGTCATCTCCCTTATAAATATAATTATATGCATCAGCAACTAATAACATCTCTCTAGCAATCTTTTCATCTATATCTTTAGTTTTCAATTTCTTATTAATAAAATCAGTTAATTTATGATCATCTAAATAATATAAATTAAAAGGAGAACTAGACTCTATTTCATCATAAGAAGTATTATTAAAATCAGGTTTATCATTAGTTTCAATCTTATAATAATATATCTTATTAATTACATGTTTACCTGAATCAAAATAATTATCATCATAAGTCACTATTTGTAAGAAACAATCTCTTACATTCATATTATTTATTCCAGTTTCTTCTTCTACTTCTCTTTTTAAAGCTACTTTTAAATCTTCTCCCTCTTCTAAATGACCTCCAGGAAATTGAAAAGTACCATTATTATGAGCTAAAATCATCTTTCCTTCATCATTAACAACTAATGCTTTAACTCTAATAACTGAATAATCTATATCATTATCTTCTAAATTTTTATCATTAATTATTATTCTTTTCACAAGAATCTCTCCCATCTCTCAGTAGTTTTAGAAGAACAAGAATCTATAAAGAAATCCATAGTATCAGCCATATATTTAGCTTTCTTATAAATAGGTTTTCCATTATTTAAACAACTAGCTTTACTATTAGCCATCATATATTCAAAAGTAGATGCTCTATCCTCTTCAGCAGCAGATTGTGCATAATCATTAACAAAATAACTATCACTAGAAAATGTTCTAGCATAACTTAAATCAGTCTTAATAGATCCATAATTAAAATTAGATGGATTTAAATCATTCCAACTAGTATAACTCATTCCTCTATTCTTCATATATAATTCTAAATAATGATAAGTCTCATGATGAAAACTATCATTAAAAGGATAAGCAGTCGCAATAGACATCTTAACATTCCTATTAGTAGAATCAGTAACTCCAGTAACATTATTTACAGAATATTTATTAATTAAATATACAGTTAATGGATATGAAGAGGTAACTTCTCTATATAATCCAGATGGATAAAGAGATAAACAATTATTTAAACTCTTCAAAGAATTAGTAATTTGACTACTACTAGTAATAGATTTAACACCCATTCCACCTACAGTATAACCATCTGTTTCAGATCCATATTTAATTTGAATATGATATTTATTCTCAATAGAATTTCTTAAACTATCATTCACATCATAATTATTAGTACTAGTATTAGAACTAGTATTAGTATCTTTTTTAGTAGAAACATTATTAGTACTAGGTTTAGATTTACTAGTACCATTAGATTTAGTAGTATTATTAGACTTAGTATTATCAGACTTAGTAGTTTTAGATGATTTATCATCACTCTTAGTATTTTTAGATTTATCATCATTTTCAACCACTTCATCAGTACTATCATCATTATTTGGAATATCTACATTAACAGAATCATTTTTCTCTTCAGATACTATTTCTAATCCTTCTAATTTATATCTATTTTCTAAATTTAAATAAGATGCGATAGCAAATAAAAAAAAGGAAGTTGCTATAAGTACTTTTGATAGATTTCTCATAGATTTTCTACTCATAATAACCTCCTAATTATTTTTAATTCTTATTCAATTCACTTATTTTATTATATAATTCTTCAGCAGCAGCTGTATCTCCTTTTTTATACAAATCTTCTGCTTCTTGTAACATTGCCTCTAAATCAACAGTTTCTTCTCTTTCACCAGGCATAACCATATATTTTCTTAATTTACAAAGTGTTTTTTGTTCATCTCTAGATAACAATAATTTTTCAAATTGTAAACTAGTAACAAGTATAGCTTTAGCTGGATCAATATTATCTTTATTTATAATATAACTAATTTTCTTATTAGTAACAGCTTCTTTTTGTTGTTCAATAGACTTTTCAGCATCTGTTAATTGAGGTTTTTCTTCCACTACAGGTTCTTCTTTAACCTCAGGAGTCTCCTCTACCTTAGTCTCTTCAGTAGGTTCTGTCACAACAGGTGTCTCTTCAGTAGCAGGTGCTTCCTCAACCTTTTCTTCTGTAACTTCTTTTGTAGTGTCAGACTCTGTATTTTCTTCAACTGAAGCCTCTTCTGTCACTTCAGCTTCTTCAGTATCATCTTCAACAGGAGTTTCTTCATTAACCTCAGGTTCTTCATCAGTACTATCTTCAACCTCTTCTTCAGAAACTTCTTCTTTTACTTCAGTTTTTTCTTCAGAAACTTCATCAGTAATAACAGGTTCTTCTACAGATTCATTTTCTTCTGGAGATTCTTCTTTTTCTTCTGAATCATCATTATCTAATTTCTTTCCCTTTAGCTTTTCATAATCAGTTAATTTTAATGAAATAGCATCTCCTTGATCTAATTCAGCTACATTAACAGGTGATTCAGTAGTAGAAGTAGTTTCAGTAGTTTTCATTTCTTCATTTAATTCAACTTCACCTACATTATCTAAATCAAATAACTTTTCTCCATTACCTTCTACAGCAGTATCTTCTTCTTTTACTTCAGTTTCATCAGAATCATCACTAGATACATTCTTACCTTTTAACTTTTCATAAGCACTTAAGTCTAAAACAATTGCATCTCCATTATCTTGTTGTACTGGTTTATTTTCTTCAACAGGAGTTTCTTCTTTTACTTCTTCAGTACCTATATTAACTTCAGTAACATCATCTTCATTTTCAACATTCATCATATCATCTATAGCTTTATCTGAGATAACTACTGTATTATCATCTTCTTCAGTCTCTTCAATAGAATTATTTTCTTTAGACACTTCTATATTTCCATCTAAATTCTTATCAATTGAAATAATCTCATCATTAATAGAATTAGATAATTTCATAATATTAGATAATCTATTAATTAATTCTTTTTTTAATTTAATATCTTCTTCATTAGTACTTTCACTTAAACTTAATATTCTAGTATTTAATTCAGAAGTAACATCAAATAAAGAAGCTTTAATAGAAGATATAGATCCTGATAATTTACCATTTTTTATTTCATAATCACTCATCTAGATCACACTCCTAAGCATTTGCTATTTTCTTCAATAGATGTTGAACATCTTTCCATTCTTCATCTTCTTTA
>CAMVLZ010000010.1 GCA_947168485.1 uncultured Bacillota bacterium
ATAAAAAAGAAAATTAAGTTACTATTCGCTAAATTACAATTTATAGATTAGTTCGTAAGATTAAGATATTACGAGCAATATAAAACTAGTGTTTTAAGCACTAGTTTTCATTTTCAATTATTTTTTCAATTTCAGTTCCAATTTTCTCTATTACCCCAACTACCAAAGCATTACCCATCATGAAATATCTTCTCTTATCGGACATTCCTGTATTAGTCCAGTCATCTGGGAAACCATTTATTCTTTCACATTCTTTTGGAGTAAGAAGTCTTGGCTTTTTAGTTTTAAAGTCCTCAATGACATGTGTAGTTCTACTAACTCCACTTTCACTTGTAAGCATTGTTCTAGCAGGTGCGTCTAAATTATCTGGAAAAGGCATTGCTCCTTCTGTGTAATAATATGGATCACCATTAGGTTTTACTCTAGGAATTTTTTTACTACCTTTTAAGAAAGCAAACTTTTGAATTTGAGATTCATTTAAGAAATACTTCTCATCAACAGGATTTTCTTCTCTAATATTTCTTAAAGGATAAACTAAATTATAATCAGCTTTTACTTTTACTGTATAAATTCCACCGTTCTTCATAATACCAGCATTGTAGAATGAACATTTAAACATATTACTAACTTCTATTAAATCTTTGTATTCAGCAATACTAGATTCAGTTATTTCTTCATAGCTTTCTTTAATAGGAAATTGTTTAACAAACATTCCTTTAGAAAATATCATGTCATAATCAGAATTCTTTTGCATTTTTTTATAATACTTAGTGTTTTTACGATAAGCAAATATATAAGTTCTTCTTCTTTTTTGAGGTAGTCCATATTCTCCAGCATTAATAACTCTCCATTCAACGTCATATCCGTTTTCATAGAAACTTCTAAGAATCATGCCAAAATCTCTACCTCTTTGTTTAGCAGGAGATAATAACAATCTATCAACATTCTCTAATAGAACAAATGGAGGTTTTTTAATAGCTAGTGTTTCTTCGATTGCCCACCAAAGAACACCTTTCTTTCCCTCAATACCTTTACTATTTGAAAGAGTTTGAGCCACTGAATAGTCTTGACAAGGGAATCCACCAACTAAAAGAGTATGGTCAGGAATATTATGTTTATCTACTTCAAAGATATCAACGTTAGAAACATCATCAGCACCGAATCTCATTGCATAACAATCATATGCTTCTTGAGATTTAGTAGCAGGTTCCCATTGATTAGCCCATAAACATTTCCAATTTCCATTTTCAATAGTTTTGCCATCTTTTAATTCTACATGATTAAGACCACAACGGAATCCACCAACTCCTGCAAATAATTCAACCAAAGTTTTTTTCATATATAAAACCTCCTGTTATTTGTATTAACGATATAAATATATTATAATTTATTTGAGTGAAAAGATCAACTTTTACCTATAATTATTATATAATAATAGGCATAAAAGATCAACCTTACCTAACACTATTTTATAAAAAATAAAGTTAAAAAACAAGATCGAAAGGAGAATTTTATGAAAAAAGGAAGAGAATATGATAGACATGAAATAGAAGTAATATCTAAATCTGCAATAGGTAAATCAGTGAATGATATTCTTAATGAAGAACTAATTACTATTGAAGATGAAAATACATTAAATAAAGGTGGATTAGGCCAATATATAGAACAATATTTGTTTGGTATTGATAATAATAGTGAATCTGAACCAGATTTCATGCCTGCAGGAATTGAATTAAAAGTTACTCCTTATAAAAAGATTAAAGATGGTAAGCTATCTGCAAAAGAAAGATTGGTATTAAATATCATTGATTTTATGAATGAGTATAAAAATGAATTTAAAACTAGTCACTTTTGGTTTAAAAATAATACGATTCAATTACTATGGTATTTATGGGAACCTAATAAATCTAAAAAAGACTTTAAAATAACACATGAAAAACTACTAGAATTATCAAAGAATGAAGATTTAAAACAAATAGAAGAAGACTGGAATTTTATTATTCAAAAAATCAAAGATGGAAAAGCTCATGAAATATCAGAAGCTGATACTATGTACTTAGGAGCTTGTTCAAAAGGAGCTAATGCTAGTTCTACAAGAGAACAACCATTTAGTGATATCCCTGCAATGCAAAGAGCATTCTGCTTTAAAACATCTTATATGACTCAATTAGTAAGAAAATATATTGGAGATTATTCAGATGTTGAAAAGGTATTAAAAGGAACTACAGATACATTTAATGAATTTGTAAGAGAAGTTGTAGATAAATATAAAGGTAAATCACAAAAGGAATTGATGAAAGAATTTAATATTGATTCTAAAGCTAAAAACATTAATAGTATGATTATTAGTAGGATGTTTAATGTAAAAAGTAAATTACAAGATACAGATGAATTTCAAAAAGCAAATATCATTCCTAAAACAATTCGAATTGAAGAGAATGGAAGAATTAAGGAATCAATTTCATTTCCTGCATTCAAATTTACTGACATAGTAGAGCAAAGCTGGGAAGACTGTGATTTAAGAGAACAACTCGAGACAACTAAATATATGTTTTTTGTATTTAAGAAAGAAAAAGGAGAATATATATTTAAAGGAATCAAATTATGGAATATGCCTGAAACTGATATTGAAATACCAGTAATGGAGATGTGGAAGAAAACATATAATGCAATTAAAACAGGAAATATTATTAAATCAATTACTAACGGTATAAGAAAAACTAATTTTCCAGGAATGAGTGAGAATAATGTATGTCATGTTAGACCTCACGGAAGAAATGCTAAAGATGTTAACAAGCTACCAGTAGCTGATAAATTAACAGGAGCAACAGAGTATACTAAACATTGTTTCTGGATTAACAACACATATATAAAAGAAATATTTAAAGAGTTTAATTAATAATTTGATCTTGATTAAATAGCCTATATGTTATAAAATATAAATGCAAGGAAAAACAAGCAAACAATATGCTAACATTGTTCGCAATTTGTGCACATTTTGTGCACATTCAACAAATATTTTATATAAAAATAGGCAAAAATAATATTCAAAATATTTGATGTTACCATACCTTAAACCCTTGAAAATACTGATAATACTGATAATACTAATAATAATTATAATATTCATCAAAGGGGTTCATGTGGCAGTGGTAAAAAATATAAACAATGCCATGGTAAATAGTTTAGAAACTCACATAAAATAATGAAAAATGCGAGTTTTTCTTTTTTTTAAAATAGTTGAAATATAGGATTAATTCAATCTAATGACACATTGTCTAGATATTTGGTATAATATGTTTAGGTGAATATAGTGAAAATAGTTGAATATGATAAAAAGTATATCGAAGATGTTAAAGATTTATTAGTTGAATTAGAAGAGTATATTTTAACTATAGATGAAGATCATTTAGACCAATTACATCCAGAATATCGAGAAAAAATGGCAATCTTAGATTTAGAAGAAGTTAATAAAAACAATGGTAAATGTTATTTGGCAGTAGAGAATAATAAGGCAATTGGTTTAATCATGGGATGTATATTTCCTTATGATGAATATGATTATCTTGATTATAAATGCCCTAAAAGAGGAGAAATTACAGAATTAATTGTTACAAATAAAATTAGAAGTAAAGGCGTTGGGCAAGAATTATTAAATAAAATGGAAAAATATTTTAAATCCGTTGGATGTGAATATGCAATAGTTGATGTATTTGCTTATAACGAAATAGGAAAGAATTTTTACAATAAAACAAACTATCATCCCAGAATGGAAACAATGATAAAGAAAATATAAGGTATATAGGAATGAATGGTATGAATAATAAAGAAAAATATATAAACGATATTAATAATAGGTTTAGTGGAAAAACAAAAGATTTATTATTGAAACAGGTTGAATTATTTTATGAAGATAATCCAAATATAGAAAAAACAAAATATAATGTTGGAGATGAAGTAAAATTATCAAAAGGAACATTTATACATGGTATTTATGGAGGATTAGATAATTTTGATTTTACTATTAATAATGGATTTATTTCATCTGATTTTACACAAACACCAAGACTAAATAAGATATGTAATAGTGTAGGAATGTGGAATATAAAAGAAGATATTACTTTGAAAGAATATGTAGAATTATATAGTGGTTTTACTATCTCATATATAATAGATAGAGGTCCTGGATCTAAAGAAGTAAGTGAATTAATTCCATATCATAAATTTGATGAAATAACTGAAAAAATAAACAATGATGAAAAAATATGGTCATATAGAGGTGCTCAAACAAAAGAAGTTAGATTCATTCCTAGTTTAGTTTCAAATAAAAGACAAATCGCTTTTATCTTAAATATGAATTCTGAATATGCTAAAAAACTATCATATAATGATGTTTGGAATACAGAGTTTGATAAAGAAGTATTAGAATCATTTTTAGATTATAGATATGTTGATACTTTTATAAATAAAGATAGAATCAATAGAGATGCTTCAACAACAGATAGAGAGTCAGCAATTATGTTTGGATTACCATCAACATTAATTGAAGGAGTATTTGTAGGAAGAAAAATAGAAAAAGATGAAGAAACTCTAAAATATATTAAGAAGAAATTACCTGATTGTTACATATGTAATCTAGATGGAAAAGTAATAATTGGTAATAATTAATATTTAGGATGAAATAAAAAAGTATCAACTAAAATACTTTGAAGTATGGATAAAACACAAGAAAAAAACAATTGATGATTATATTTAGTAAAGAGAACTTATAAAAAGTCATAATACTTTGATTTTTGATTCTATTATTGTATATTAAAATTAAAATAAGAAAGGTATATTCATATGAAAGAGAAGAAAAGATTAATTGTATTAATATTTATGTTAACATTATTAATACCTTTATTTGCTAATGCTGAAAATTGTGAATCATCTACCATAGAGATACAATCAATAGTATTAGACAAAACAGAAGGAAAAACAATAGAAAAAAGCAAGCCAATAATAAAAGATAATAAAATCGAATTAGATTTAAAATTTTTTAATGTAGGAGACAATGCTGAATATACAATAAAATTAAGAAATAATTCTAATGAAACATATTATCTAGATAAAGATGACATTATTATAAATAATGAATATATTGATTACAAAATTGAAAACTCAGATAATAAAATAACACCAGGAGTCAATAAAGAATATAAGTTAAAAGTAATTTATAATAAAGAAGTAACAGAAAACTATATAACTGATGGATCATATTATGATACAAATTCACTAGTATTAAAATTACAAAATAAAGTATCAAGAACACCATTGGATATATTAAAAAACCCACAGACTACTAGTATATTTTTTATGCTAATTTTACTGAGTAGTTCGATTATTTTATCTTTAATTCTAATTAATAAAAGAAAAACATCACCTATATCATATATTACTATATTATTACTATTAATATTACCAATAACTACTTTAGCTTTATGTAGTTATAATATTGACATAGAAACAAAAATAGAAATAGAAAAAAAGATAGATGATCCCATTGTATATATTGATCATGAACTATTATTAAGGAAATCAGGAAAACTAGCAAAATACGATATAGAACAATTGTCAGAAGAAGATTATATAGAGGCTACACCTAAAAATTTAAAAGAAGAGATAATAGCTAATAATGTTAAATATGTTGATAAATATGTATATTTGACAGATGAAAATAAATTATATGATATAAAAAGTAATAAGTTGATTTCTTCAAATATAAAAAGCACATTGCGAAATGATAATAATGATATGGAAGGATTCTATACGGGTAATAAGGGAGTGTATATAGCATATAATGGCCTATACATAGATTCTAATGTAGATAAGGTTATTTTAAGTTATGGAGATTTCTTAAGCTATACAGATAAATTCATAATAACACTCGAAAATGAAAAAGTAATGTTTAGATCAAATTATTTCTCAATTGAAGCAGAAAAAATATTAGAAACACACCATGGACTTCTAAGAATGACAAATAATGACTTAGTATACCTTGGAGGATGGAGTAAATATCCGATGATATTGAAAGGTGGAGGAAAAATTATATCTTCAAGTGAATCATGGGTAATAGATAAAAATGGAAAATTATATTCGTCTAATCTACAAAATCCACAATCTGCAGGAGAAGAAATATACCCAGAAGGAATATATCCAATAGTTGATAACAAATTTAAATCGGACGTAATTATAAGTAATAATGGACATGATGTATGGTTTGCTGGGCGATCTGGAGCAGGATATGGGTATGCTAATAAAAGATGGAGTTCCAGTGATGATAAAGCTATCAAAGTAGTAGGACATCAAGATACATATGAGTATTCATACCATTTTGTTACAGCATCCAATCAATTATGGACAATAGAGTGGAATAGAGCAGTCAAAGAATATGATGATTATTCACTAGTTGCAAATGAATATGATGAAATAGAGAATATAATTAATAAAGAAGATAATAACAGCAAAATATTTATATATGAAGAAATATTAAATAATATTAATAATAATTCATTAAATATGAGAGGGGAAGAAATTGACTATAGAAAAGAAAAGGAAGTAAAAACATTAGCAGATATTATAATTAAGGATGATGAAAAACAATATATCAAAAGAGTACCTGAGCCTCAAGAATAAATTGATGGATAATCATCAAAAACATTACAAATAAAAATATTATAAGAGGTGTTTAATATGATTGAAATAAATAAATTAACTATAGAAGAATATTATAAATTATTAGATGCATTAGAGTGGAAAAGACCATCTGAAAGATTATTAAAAATAGGATTAGAAAATGGTATAAATGCTAAATACATATTAGATGGAGAAACTATTGGTATGGCTAGATATGTTTCAGATGGTGGATATTCTGGTCTAATAATGGATGTAATAGTACTTCCTGAACATCAAGGCAATGGTTATGGAACACAAATGATTGAAAAACTAATAGATTATATTAAAAGTAATTTAGAGGAAAATGAAGAAGTAATGATTCAATTACTTTCAGCACCAGGTAAACAAGATTTTTATTCTAAATTTGGATTTAAAGTTAAAAGAGAAGTTGCTGAAGATGGTATGTATATGTGGTTAAAAAAATAATAAAATTGACATATATTTATTAATAATATAAAATATTATGCAAGGAGAGATGATTATGCTTAATTATTATGCAAAAACTAGATTATATAATAAAGCATAGTCATACCTGGTAATTAAAATAATCTATTAGCAGGTATGACAGTTTTTGTCGTGCCTGCATCCGCCAAATGGATGTGGATACGTCTATTTGGTTTTTTATATGCATAAAAGGAGAGATAGATTATGATAGAAATAAGTTTAAATAATATAAAAAAATCATTTGGATTTAAAAATATATTAGATGGAATAAATATTGAAATAAAAACAGGAGATAGATTAGCTATTATAGGTGAAAATGGTTGTGGAAAAACCACTATACTTAATATTATTAGTTCTATAGAAAAACCTGATAATGGTACTATCGCAATAAGAAAAGGAGCAAAAATAGGTTATTTGAATCAACAACCAGAAACTACTTATAATAATAAAATAGTTAAAGATATCTTATATGAAAGTTTTAAAGAAATACTTGAATATGAAAGAAAATTAAAATCATATGAAGAAAAAATGATTAAAGAACCAGAAAATATAAATATTATAAATAAATATTTAAGTATTCAAGAGAAATTTATGGAGATCGGTGGATATGAAATAAACACATCAATTGAAAAAATAACTCATGGCCTTAATATTAACAATTTAATAAATAATAAATATGAAGATTTATCTGGAGGAGAACAAAAAAGAGTTATTCTAGCAGCTCTAATTATTAAGAAACCAGATATACTACTTTTAGATGAACCAACTAATCATTTAGATATAAATACATTAGAATGGTTAGAAGACTTTTTAAATAAATACAAAGGAACTATAGTAATAGTCTCACATGATAGATATTTCCTAGATAAAATAACTACTAAAACCATATTAATAGAAAATGGTAAATCCATAATATTTCATTGTAATTATTCTAATTATTTAAAAGAAAATGAAGAAAGAATAGAAAAAGAATTTAAAGAGTATAAAGATCAACAAAAATTGATCGCAGCTCTAAAAAAGAAAATAAAACAATTAGAAGAATTTGGAAGATTAGCTTATCCAGGAGGAGAACCATTCTATAAAAGAGCAGAAAATATTAGAAAGAGATTAGAGAGAATAGAAAAGAAAGAAAAACCAATTATTAAAAAAGAATTACCAATTAATTTTAATATTGATAAAAGATCAGGTAAAGATGTTCTAACTATAAATAATTATGATTTATATATAGATTCTAATCTTCTAATAAAAAATATAAATATAAAGATTAGTTATAATGACAAAATATGTATTATAGGAAATAATGGTTGTGGAAAATCTACTTTATTAAAAACAATAATTAATAATTCTTCTAATAATATAAAACTAGGTACTAATATTAAAATTGGTTATATACCACAACAAATAAATTATAATGATGATATAACTATTCTAGATTATGCTAGAAAATACTTCATAGGTGATGAAACTCATTTAAGAAGTGCTTTATCTAAATTTCAATTTTATGGTGAAAATGTATTTAAAAAGATATCTAAATTATCAGGAGGAGAAAAAGTAAGATTAAAATTATTTGCTTTAATACAAGATAATTGTAATTTTATCATTTTAGATGAACCTACTAATCATATTGATATTTCTACAAAAGAAACATTAGAAGAAGCTCTTAAATCATATGATGGAACAACATTATTTGTATCACATGATAGATATTTTATTAATCAACTAGCTAATAAAATATTTTATATATCAGATAAAAGGATAACTGAATATTATGGTAATTATAATTTCTTTATAGAACATAAAAAATAACTTCTATATGTTATAATAAAATAGAAGGTGATAAGAATGATTTTAGAAGAGTATGATGAGACTAAAACTTCAACATTTGATCCACATGAAGTAGAAAATGTAATAGAAGGATTTCCTAAAACTGGAGTAACATGTTTTTCAAAAGAATTATTAGATAAGTTAGTAACTAAGTTTAATGGTAAAGAAATAGCTCAAAATTCTAATGCTAATGGTAAATTTCCAATATATAAAATTAATTATGAAGGTGTAGAAATAGCTTTATTTATGTCTTTTGTAGGAGCTTCAGTAAGCGTTGTACAATATGAAGAATTATTTGCTATGGGATTAGAAAGAGTAATTGTTTTTGGAACATGTGGAGTATTAAATAGAGAAATAGATGATCTTGCTATCATAATACCTAATTCAGCAGTTAGGGATGAAGGAACAAGTTATCATTATATAAAATCATCAAGAGAAATTGAAGTTAATCCAAAATATCAAGAAAAGTTTATAAAACTATTAAAAGAACATAATTATTCATATATAGTAGGAAAAGTATGGACTACAGATGCTCCATATCGAGAAACAAGAAATAAAGTATTAAAAAGAAAAGAAGAAGGATGTATTTGTGTAGATATGGAGTGTTCTGCATTATCAGCACTAGCACAATTTCGTAATAAAGAGATTTTTCAATTCTTTTATGCAGCTGATAATCTAGATTCAGCTGAATGGGATCAAAGATCTCTAGGTAATAAAGAAAGATTAAGTGATAAAGAAATGATAGGTCTTCTTGCAATCAAATTTGCTACTAGTTTAAATAAATAAATAGAGGTGAGTTAATGGAATTATATGAAAGTAATAATTGGAGAGTAGTCTATGTAGATTGGTGCCAAGAATTTATAGGAGATTGTATTATATCTTGTGATAAAGAAAAATTAAGTGATTTAACAGATGAAGATTGGCAAGAATTAGGTAGATTAGAAAAAGAATTAGAAAGAGTATGTAAAAAACTATTTAATGCTACTATGTTTAATTTTGCATGTCTTATGAATAATGCTTATAGAGACAATGTAAAACCACATGTTCATTTTCATTTCATACCTAGATATAAAGAAAAATTCACTATATTTAATAAAGTATATAAAGATAAACACTTTGGATATAATTTTTGGAAATGGGCATTAAGTAAATTTAGATCTCAAAAAGATATTTTTACTAAAGAAGAAAGAACAAAGATATTTGAAATGATGAAAGAAGAATTTAATTATAAAAAATAAAAGTGTAAATATATAAAAAAGTATTAATTAATTATATTTTTAATATGATATTATTAAAATAGAGGTGAGATTATGAAGAAGAAAATATTAATCATACTAATAATAGTTATATTACTTGTAATAGGAATATTTATATTTAAGAAATTAAACTATTCAGAAGATCCAATTCAAAAATTTGGATTAAAAACAAATGAATTATACGTAATATTAAATGATGATTCAAATAACTCTATAGATAGAGCTAAAGAACTATTAAATAATTATTACTATACAAATGAGAGAAAAGTACCAGAAGTTAAAATTGTCGCAAAAGAAACATATGTATATTATGATAATAATTATAAAAAAGTATTACAAATTAGTATTATAGATAATAATGAATGTATAATTAAAAACTTTAAAGGTAAAGAAAGATTATATAATTTAAAAAAGGAAAAAAATTCTAATAAATATGAAGTTAAAAGATTAGAGTTAAATGAAAATAATGGTAAAGAAGAAAAAATGGCTTCGCTATTTCAATTATTAAAACAAGATGAAGAAGAGAGTTTCTCATATGATGTAGATACTGGTAACATTAAATTAAAGAATACTCCAGATAAATCATTAGAAGTATCTAATGTCAATAATATTGAAAAAACTAATGACTCAGGAAATAAATATAAAGATCCTATATGGCATAATCTAACTATATTTAGTTTTGATTCATCATCAAAAGCACAAGAAACATATAACAAATATATTAAAGATTTATATAATGAGTGTAATGAATTAAATCCAAATCAAGCAAAAACAAAATCATTTGAATCAAATAATGAAAAATATTACTTCATATATGATAATTACAATTCTGGTGCAAGAGGTATTATAGGTACTAAAGATAATCAAATGTTTATTTTTAATTTCTTAATTGAAGATAATGATAGTATGAATAAACAATATACTAAAGAATATTTAGATTTATTAACAAAACAACAATATATTAGTAGTAACGAATTAAATACATTTATATTAAGTTTATATGAAGATATAAATAATTTATATAATTTAAAGTAGGGGATTAATATGAATAATAGAGAAACAATTATTAATGATTATTATAATAATTATGATGAAGATAATAGATTAATTAAAGATAAAGCTCATAGTTTAGAATTCTTAGTATCTAAAGAGTATATAAATAAATATTTAAAAGAAAATGCTAAGATTCTAGAAGTAGGAGCAGGTACAGGAAGATATTCCCTATATTATGCAGAAGAAGGATACGACGTAACATCAATTGAATATGTAGAGCACAATCTAGATATATTAAAGAGTAAAATAACAGATAAAATGAATATCAAAGCAGAGCAAGGAGATGCCTTAGATTTATCAAGATTTGAAGATAATACATTTGATATGACATTAGTCTTAGGACCTCTATATCATTTGTATGATGATAAAGATATTGATAAAGCTATTAGTGAAGCTATAAGAGTTACTAAAGAAAATGGTATTATAATGATTGCTTATATTACTAGTGATGGAGTATTTGCTGATTGGGGAATAGATCATTTAATAGATGGATATCCTAATGACTTTAATGAGACTTTTAAACTAGTTAGATATCCAGAAGGAATATTTGCTCCATTCTATATAAAAGAGTTTAATGAAATAATGAGTAAATTTAATATAACATTATTACATAATGTAGCAACTGATGGTATTTCTAGTTTATTAAAAGATAGAATTAATAATTTATCTGATGAAGAATTTAATGTATGGTTAAAATATCAATTATCTGTATGTGAAAGAGAAGATCTTCAAGGATATAGCTGTCATATGTTATATATAGGAAGAAAGAATAAAGAGGAAAAGTGATATGGAGAATGAAGAAACAAAAAAAGAATCCACAGAAACTGTGGAAGAAATAAAAACTGAAGAAAAAGAATCCACAAAAGTTGTGGAAGAAAAAGTTTCAATTGAAATAATATGTCCAGGTTGTGGATATAAATTAAATGAAAGTAATAAATTTTGTCCAAACTGTGGAACATCTTTAAAAGAAACAACTCAAAAAGAAGAAAATCAAAAAGCAGAAGAAACAGAACAAGAAAAAAAAGCTGCAATGAAGCTAGGAATAATAGCGCTAGCTCTATTCTTTGGAGGTTCAGCACTATCACCATTACTTGATTATATCTTGCCTGGTGATGATAGAACTATAATTTCAGCAATAACTTCAATTTTACCTTTAGCAGGTATAGTTGTTATGATAGTTGGAAGAGTAAATTATTCTAAAAACACATTCTTAAAAGTAGTAATGTGGATAATGATAGGAATGATAATAAGTTCAATAATTCTATTTATATTATTCTTCTTATGGTGTTATATTACATGTTCTACTATGGACACTAGTGGGTGTGGTTAATGATTATTCCTAAATTTAACTTTCCATTCTATGGAATAATAATAGTATTATCAATTCTAATAGGAATGATATTTATATATTATAATATAAAGAAAAGTGGTTATAAGAATAAACAAATATTATTATATTTTATTATGTATATAACATTTGCCTTTATATTTGGAAAATTATATACAATATTTGCTTATGGAGAAGGTAATATCATAACAGCAGGTTTATCCGCATATGGTGGATTAATAGGAGTAATAATCGCTGCTATTATCTTTGAAAAAATATTACCTACAAAAAATAGAACAATTAAATATACAATATTATCTTTACCATTAGTATATGGATTAACTAAATTAGCTTGTTCTATAGTAGGTTGTTGTGGAGGAATACCATATAATGGAATATTTAAAGTTAAATATTTAAGTCATGAAGGTATATGGCAATTTCCTATTCAAATAACAGAAACAATATTATTTTTACTATTATTTATAATTTGTTATAAGTTAAAAGATAATAAATATATTAATTATATAGTATTAATATCAGTATCAATATTAAAATTCTTATTAGATTTCTTAAGATATGAACATATAAAAATAATAATAACTCGTAATCAAATATTTAGTATAATATTACTAATAGTAACTATAATAGTATTTATTTATTACAAAAAGAAAAATGTGTTAAAATATAAATAGGAGGTATCATATGAATATAATAGATCATGGTATAGGAAATTATGTACATTCAGAAGTTTATATTGATAAACCAGAAGAAGTATTACAAGATATTATTAGTAAACAAGATGAAATACTAGATAAAGCAAATGATGAAATGCAAGTACTATTAAATCCAAGAAATGATTCATATATTAGTGGAGTTGAATGTTTTGATAATGGAATAATGCTTCATATTAATAATACAATTCCATCAGCAGCAAATATGTATGATGATTTTTCATCAGCAAGAATGTATTTATTTGATGATGGAGAAGTTCATTATCTATTCGATAAATTAGATACAAGAATAAAGGAAAATAAAGATTCAGAAAATATAAACAAAGATATTATTTCTGAATTAGATAATAAATTAGGTAATAAAAAAGAATTTGATGTAATTAAATTTTCTAATATGATGGATTCTCTAGAAAGAGAAAATACATTAACTCAAGGAAGAACACTATAAAAAGGACTATTTAGTCCTTTTTTTTGTTAATTTTAAAACTTTATCAGTACTATTATAATCAACTCCATCAAATTCAATTATTTCTGTATTATCTATTTCATATAAATAATAATGCTTATCACCATCATTATTACCATAAAAATATGCATAGTATATTTCACCATTATCATTTAAATTATTATCTCTTAAAGAAATAATTAAATCACGATATCTTCTTAAATCTTCTTGGTATGTACATATATTAGATAAATATATAGAATCATATTTCTTATTAATTGAATTTGCTACATCATATATATCTCCAAAATAATAATCTTCATCTTTATCAATTATTCTATCTTGTAATAATTCATATCCTTCATTAGTTAAATATTCATTTCTTTTTAAATAATCTCCTCCACCACATCTAGGATAAAACAAAAAACTTCCTTGAATACCAGTATTATAAGTAAAATATTTTATATAATTTGACCAAAACAAATAAGAATTCGCATCTAATTGAGTTTTTACTTCATCAAAATACTTCATAGAATCAGAAGTTAAAAACTCAAAGAATTCTCTCTTATTAAGAGTCATAACTGCTGCTTTCTTAAGTCTTAAATAATATAAAGCAAATTTATTAATATCAAAACAATCTACTTCTTTAGCACCCTTAGTAATCAAATTAAGGTAATGATCTCCAGAACCTACTACACTCAATACACTCTTATCTTTAACATTATTCATATATCCATTAATATTTTCTGTAGTATATGGATAAACTCTATCATACTCTAAATATTCTCTTGGATGATGAGTTTTAGAAGCAATAATTTCCATAGCTTTATAAAAATCTTCTTTCATAGTTTCCCCCTGTGAGTAATTATTTTAACATAAACTCTTAAATATTTATACAATAAAAAACAAAGTGTTTAAAAAATAACAATAGTATAATAGATTGCTGATTCAATTATAAATAATTATTAAATATAATAAATACAGGTGATATTATGAATAAAATAACAATACCTAAATATAGTTTAGGAGAAGAAATAATTAATTCAATAACTCATGGTATAGGAGCATTATTTGGAATAGTAGCTTTAGTTTTAACAATTGTAGTATCAAGTATACATCATAATCCTATAGGTATAGTTTCTTCTATATTATATGGAACTACTATGATTATTATGTTTCTAATGAGTTGTCTTTATCATTCATTAAGTCCTAATTTAAATGCAAAAAAAGTATTTAGAGTAATAGATCATTGTGATATTTACTTGTATATAGCAGGATGTTATACACCATTTTGTATCAGTTTAATAGGTGGAAATACAGGATGGACTTTATTTGGAATTATTTGGTTAAGTGCCATAATAGGAGTAATATTAAATGCGATAGATATTGAAAAATATAATATTCCATCTACTATATTATATTTAGTAATGGGATGGATGATTATTATCTCTTTAAAACCACTAATAGAAGCAATATCTTTTAATGGATTAATACTTTTATTATCAGGAGGAATAATATATACATTAGGAGCAGTATTATATGTAATAGGTTCTAAAAAGAAATATTTTCATTCAATATTTCATACTTTTGTACTTATAGGGACAATTTTACAATTTTTTAGTATAATATTATATACTATATAAATTGGAGGTACTTATGGACTTAGATAAATTTATTGAATATATGATGGTTACAGATCAATTAGATGATACATTTGGTTTAAAAGAAAAATGCCCTTCTTGTGGAAAAGAATTACAAAAATCTAATGATAGAGCTTTTCCATATTATTGTCCTAATTGTGAATTATTAATTAGTAAAGATAAAACTGAAGGTAAAAAATTAACTAAATAATTGTAAAATAATAAAAATAATCTAAATAAAATCGACAAATCTAAAAAAACAATATATAATGATAATTGTAGAATAAGAGGTGTTTGATATGAGTTATTCAATTTTAAGATTAGATCAAATTGAAGGAGATAATAGACTAGGAATATTTGATAAAGTAGGAGCAGATGCTGAAGTTACAGGATTTGCTAACTATAGAGGAGCAAGATCATTCCCTTTAATTGGAAAATATTTTGCTAGTCAAAACTTACCAGTAGAGTCACCTGTATTAAATAAAAAATGTGCTAAGTACTGGACATCTACTAAAGATCCTGATTCTCCATTAAAATGCTATGCATATGGAAAAGCACATACTCAAACAGTTACACCAAGAAGTGATGATGTTGGAGTAAGAGTTTGTGTTCCAATAGATGAAATAAAAGATCAAATAACTGATATTGAAACTGTAGATTATGGAAAAGGTGAAGTAAAAGTAGCTAAGTTTGGTGAATATCCAAAAGATTTACTTTCATGGGAAGAGAGTAGAGAGTTAAATAAACTATATGAAAGTGGAGAAATGAAACCAACAGGTAAAAGTTATACTGTTAGTGGATATAGAATAGAATTATATTATGATGGACAAGAAAAACATTATGAACAAGATGAATGTGAAGAATACACAATAAATGGAAAAAAATATGCTAAAGTACAACCTGCTGTATATGAAGATGACATATTTGGTAGAAGTTATAGATGGGTAGAAGTTAAACCAATAGAATGGTATTTAGATGAAGAAAGTGGGTTAGCTGTATCTAAAGATATAATTATTGGTGGAATGCCAATGAGTAGAGCACCACTATACTTTGGTAGATTTGATAGTACAATCATTTCAGACTTCTTAAATGAAGAATTTGCCATAGATTCAAGAGTAGTAGACAATAAAAAAGAAATGATAGATGAAATGTTAGAAGATCCACAAGAAGAAATATTTCCAAAACAAAGAACATTATAAAATAAAAACAGTCTTATCTAGACTGTTTTTTTACTTTTTGTTTTGATTTAATATTTTTATTATCTGTTAAGTTATCAAATACATTAGTATTAAATAATTTTATTAAATCATTTCTTGATAAATCTTTATCACTAATAGATTTAGTAATCTCTTTTATTTCTTCATCATTATCACATGATAATAAAGGATGTAATTTCTTAGTTTCTTCATCACATAAAGGTTCATTAAAATAATTTAAGAAATTAATCTTAGACATTAATTCAACATGTCTATTTCTTACTACTAATGTAATATTATTAGTAAATTTATCTAAACCAACATTATTACATAATATGATATTAGAAACTGTTTCTTTAGGATCTTTAGTAAATAAAGAAGGACTTCTTAAAGCTTCATATTTAGATTCTGTTAAACATGGATTATCTAATACTTGTCTAATTCTTTTAATACTAGATTTTCCTAATACAGTAGCACTAGCTAACTCTGGATATTGTTTAAATTCTTCACTATCAATTATTTCTCTTAAAGTATCAACGTTTCTACTTAAAACATAATCAGTAAACATATCTTTATTTTGTTCTACAAATTCTTCTCCATATATTTGTATTAATCTCTCTTTATTAGCTTCAATCTTTAATTTAGTTTGTAGCTTAGCTAACTCAGCAATAACATGATATGGATTATCTTTAAACATATCGTCTATAGATTTCATTTTAGAATTTAAAACATATTCATATATATCATTCTTTTGGAATTCATTTAGTTTATATTGAGATATATAATTAAGATAATCAGTTAATAAACTTTTATTAAATATAGAAATATTTTCATTTTTATAATTAAATTTAGCATACTTCTCAATTAAATTAAGTTCAGTTTTATTAAACTTATCGATATCATCAAAAATATCTTTAAGAGAAAGTTCATTACTCATTAATTTAATAATAGATATAAAATCATTATTAACTCTTTTACCACCATTAGAATTAGATAATATAAATGATAATAATTGACTCTTATTAATAATAAATATTTCATCATCATCTAAACCATTAATATAATCAATATAAGATTCATTATTATATTTAACTCTATCAATCTTATCACTATATTCTTCTAATGTATCAAAAATACTACTCATAGAATCTTCTTTAAATATATCTAATATTCTTTGTTGATAAGAATATAATCTAGAACATTGATCATATACCATTCTTCTATCTCCAGCAGTATTTTCAGCAATTTTTAAAATAATATCTCTACTTAAACCATAATTATGTGTTAAAAAATTAATATCCTTTGTAGTTAATTTTCCTTTCATACTAAAATCCCCCTTTTTCTGAGAGCATATTATATCAAATTAATTAAATTTTGTCAATAATAACCACTTCATATGATATAATCATAATAGAGGTAAGTGTATGGCAAAAGATGTTGATTTAGATGTAACAAGACCTGGTGTCTGCAGATATTATGTTAAAGCAATAGATGCTAGAAAAGATCCATATGGAGTACCTAAAAGTGGTCGAAAGTTTGACGACTTGTTTTTGCCATGCCAAACAAGCTTTAATCTTGCTTATTTTGCTTATAAATATCTAACATCAAAATCAACAATATTATATTTTGAAGGCCTACCATATAAATCAGATGGTAAAACACTTACATATGGTAAAGATGTACCACCTATGCCAATAAATTTCGATAATTTTAAACACCAAATGGGCCTACCTACATTTAAAACAAAAGGAAATGATGAAACAGAAGTTACTTTTCAAGATGAATTAATTGAATCAATTAGAAAAATACCACCTACATTAACAGGTGAAATGACTGAAGATGATACTCAATTATTAATTGATTTACAAAAAGTTGTTTTAGAAACTAAACAAAAAAAATTTATACTTGCTGATGCTAAACATATGAAAAAAACTATCGAAAAAGCACTAGAATCAAACAATATAGAAGTAAAAAAAGCTTTATATCTAACACTAAAAGAATTAGAAAAAAACAAACAATATGAAATGAGCAATGCTAATTTTATAACTAACGTTAGAAAACTAAAAAAAATAACAGATAAAATGAAAATGAATGATCTTGTAAAATGGATTGAAACATTATCTGCAGATCAAAAAGCAACGTTATATGAAGGTTCGCTTAGTAGTACAAAGTTAAATGATGATCAAAAATTATTACTTAGTATAGTTACAGCTCATATGGATAAATATTCAGGAGAACCTTACATGCTTTTGCTAAAAGATGCTAAACAAGAGTATCTAAGATTATATGCTGAAAGAAAAATGGATAGAGATATTAAAATGGATATAGCTAAAGAAGGTTATCCACAAAAAATGAAAGAACTATTTTCATTATTTTCTCAATATCCTGAAAGATTAGATTCTTATTTCGTTAGTAGTGAAAAAATAAAATTAGAAGAAGTAAGAGATATAATAGATCACAATGGTGAAATTGATGAGAATGATTTTAAAGCAGTACAAGAGTATTTACAAAAATGTAATGCAGCTCTAAATACTCTTAAAGATTGTCCAGAAAGACAAGGTGAAAGAGAAGACGTTATAGCAGCAATAGGTTTAATAAAAGAAGGTTTATTAAAAAGAATAAATGAAAGCCTAGAAACTGGAAAACTATCTGATTATATGATACAACTGTACAAAACTGCTAGAATAGAACCGGAAAAATTGATTTTGCTTAATTTAATAAGGAAAGGAGCAGAACATCAACAAGCTTTACAAAAGTATGTTAATGCATGTTGTCTTGATGAAAATGGAAAAAAAATAGAAAATCCAACTGAAAATATTAAATTTTTAAGAGAGATACTTGCTACTCCAGCAGAACCTACTACATATATAGATTATATTTTTAAAGATATAGAAAAAGATATCGAAAATGATATTAATAGTGGTAAAAGACATGATGCTTCATATGAAGGGACTTCTTTTGATAAATTATCAAGGATTGAGGCAGATGTACTAAAAGAAATAATAAAATATGATATACAAACTGAAGATATTGATTTTAATAAAGAACATTCTATAGAAGCTACTATTCCTTCAAAAGATGGAGAACCAACTAAATTTTATACTACACAAAAAAGTATGTATGATACAGTAGACATTTGTTATCTATTATTAAATGATGAAGAAATACAAGCTGAATTGAGGTATAGATATAATTATCAGCCACCAATTATTGAAGAAACAGAATTAGAAGAAAAAGAAACGAAAAATGCTGAAACTAAAGAAGAAAAGCCAAAATTAAATCTAAATTTCCAAAAAATAAAAGATAAGACACAAGTTTTATGTACAATTGGTTCAATCAAAGAAAGACCAGTAGATTTCGTTTTAGCAGTTGATGAAATAGAATATGCTCCTAACATTCCTAATAGGATTATCTCATTAGAAAGAGAAAGAGAAGATCAAGCTAATAATTTTGATCCATATCATCCTGACGTTGATCAAAATGGAAGAATACTAGAAAATGAAAGAAAGTTAAAAAGAATCACTAAAAGATTAGGAATGGACTCAACGGAAGTACGTGACGCAACTGGATATATTTTAGTATTCGATGCTGGTAATGAATTAAATGGAATTTATCTAAGTTGTCATTACAAAAATGGAAAACCATTTTTATCTCCTACTCATTTAATTACTGGACTAGAAATGGTAGATGGTAGAGTAGTCATTAATGAAAAATACAAAGATTTTATAATGGGTGGAAAAACTCATACAGGTGTAAAAGATGGAGATGTAAAAGTCACAAGTGGAATTAGAACACCTATTCCTGCAGTTAAGTAAGAAAGGATTATCATATGCAATATAATTTTAAAACTAAAACTTATAGTATAATATTAGATAATAAATATATATTTAAGAAAAGACTGATAAACCAATTATCAAAAGTAGAAAGTTTTACTTTTTATAAAAAAGATTTAGCAATACTATTTATTATTGATGAATCTAACTACTATTTGGATACATATAAAAATAAAGAATTAAGATATATTGATTCATATATAAATGAGTATATAAATGATAATAAAAATGAAATAACATTATCTAGTAAAGAATTAAAAGAATTAATGATATTCTCTGAAAAGAAAAAAATTACACCTGATTTAAATGAAAATATAATAAATAAATACATAGAAAATTATAATAAGTATACTGATGATAAATTAGATATAAATGAAATAAAAGGAGTTAATTAACTCCTTTTTCTATTTAATAAATATTTTCTAGCTCCATCTAAACTAAGTTTTTGAATAATATCAGATATCTCATCAATATCTTTATCAAAATCATTCTTAACCCAGTAATTAACAATACCTAAAGCCCCATTAAATATAAATATAATTGAATGTTCTACTTCTTCCA
Organism: uncultured Bacillota bacterium; assembly: GCA_947168485.1. Taxonomy (GTDB): domain Bacteria; phylum Bacillota_I; class Bacilli_A; order RF39; family UBA660; genus RUG343. Next base: position 21,025 of record CAMVLZ010000010.1, read on the forward strand.
TATCAGTATCTATTCCTAGCTCTTTACTCCATTTTTCAAGACATTTTTCATATGCTAATTCAAGTACTTCATTTAAGAAATAAATATTTCTATTAGTATTAAATAGTATTTTAACTAATTTCTTATTCTTTTCAAAAATACTTAATATATCTTTAGAAAAAGTATAAACAGATTCCTGTTCATCTAATCCCTCTATCGCATTAGAAGTCATTAATTCCATTCTAAAATCTTCTTCTATCTTATCTAATAAATCATATATATCAATATAATATCTATAAAAAGTAGCTCTATTAATATCAGCTATCTTACATATCTCAGTAACTGTTATTTTAGATATATCTTTTTCCTCTAATAGATTTAAAAATGTATCAACAATAACTTTCTTAGTATATTTAACTCTTCTATCCATTTTTCCTCCTTTTTAAACACTATTTATATTAAATGTTTATTATTTAACAATTATCTAATAATTGCTGATTGATAACTAAATTAACTAAATTATATAATAATTTTGTGAGTTATTCAACAAGTGTTTAAAAAAGGAGATATTATGAAGATTATAGATAAAATAAAAGAAAAACTAAGTTATAACAATAAATGGGATAGATATTATGGTAAAGGAAAAAATAAAGTAAAAGTACCAAATTTATCTTTATATGAATATATGAATGAAAGTAATCTAAGTTATATGAATAATATTGCTATTAATTATTTTAATAAAAAGATTACTTATAGAGATTTTTTTTATGAAATAGATAAATGTGCTAAAGCATTACGTAGTCATGGTATTAGACCAGGGGATGTTGTAAGTATATGTATGGCAAATACTCCTGAAGCATTAATTTCTTTTTATGCTATCAATAAGATAGGAGCTATTTCTAATATGATACATCCATTATCAGCAGAAGAAGAAATAAAAGAATCATTAAATGCTACAAATAGTGTAATGCTAATATTAATAAATATTGCTTATGAAAAAGTAAAAAACATAATTGATGAAACTAATGTATATAAAACAGTAATAGTATCCGCAAAAGACTCTATGCCTTCAATCACAGGATTAGGATATTTCTTATTAGAAGATTATAAAATAAAAATGCCTAAAGGAGATGGAGAATTTATACTATGGAATGAATTTATCAAAAAAGGAGAAAACTCAAATGCAAAAGTATTAGTAAAAACAACTAAAAATCAACCAGCAGTAATTCTACATAGTGGAGGAACTACAGGTACACCTAAAAATATAGTTTTAACTAATGGAAATATAAATGTAGTTATTGAACAAGTAAGAATAGGATTACCTGATCTAGGATCAACTGATAAAATGTTAACAATACTACCGTTATTTCATTGTTTTGGATTAGTAGAATGCGTACATTTTCCATTATGTTCAGGAGCAGAAGTAATACTAATACCTAAATTTGATGCCTCTAGATTTGATAAAATTCTTACTAGATATAAACCAACTATAGTACCAGGAGTACCAACTTTATTTGAAGCATTAATTACTAATAAACATATGAAAAAAGTAGATCTGTCATACATTAAATATATAGTATCTGGTGGAGATACTATGAATGCTGAAAAGAATAAATTATTAAATGAGTTTTTAAAAGAACATAACTGTCATACTGAATTAAAACAAGGTTATGGTATGACTGAAACATCAGGAGGATGTGTCTTTGGAGTACTAGGAACATCAAAACTAGGTAGTGTAGGAATACCTCTACCAGGTAATGAAGTAAAAATAGTAGATATTAATACAGACAATGAAATGAAACCAGGTGAAATAGGAGAAATATATATAACAGGACCATCAGTAATGACAGGATATCTAAACAATGAAAAAGAAACAAATGAAATATTACAAAAAGATAGAAAAGGAAAAATATGGGTAAAAACAGGAGATCTAGGTTACTTAGATAATGATGGATTATTGTATTATGTACAAAGATTAAAAAGAATGCTTATAGTTTCAGGATATAATGTATATCCTACTCATATAGAAGAAGTATTAAATAAACATGATTACATACTAAGTTGTGGTGTAGTAGGAATACCTCATCCATACAAAGTACAAGTACCTAAAGCATATATAGTATTAAAAGAGAATGTAAAAGCAAGTCATAAAGTAAAGAAAGAAATAAAAGAGTACTGTAAAAAGAATCTAGCTAATTATATGATTCCTAAAGAATTTGTATTTAAAGAATCACTTCCTAAAACAAAACTAGGTAAAGTAGATTATAGAAAATTAGAAAAAAATAATTAATACTTTAAAAACCCCATCCTTATGATATAATATATCGAAAAAGGAGTCTTAGAGATGCGAATGAATAATCAAACTAATATCATGAATATAGGAATACCTAATTATAATCCAATAGATCTAAGTGTTTTTGATTTAACACTTAGTTGTGCAAAGAATAAGTCTATCTTAATTAGTAGAGAAAGAGAAATTAGAAATGAATTAAAAAAAGAGATAGAGAATCTAACAGGAGTATCTACTGTAGGAAAAATATATCCATTTAGTGAAATATCTTTTCAGACTAATCCTAGTAACTCTATTTCTGATTTAAAGATAGATAGTTTTAATAATATTCAAAGCTTAATGTATTGTATATATGAAATGAATAGAGTTATTGATTCAAATAACTACAATAATCTAAATAAATCATTAAGAGGATTAAGAGAAGTATTAAATTTTGTTAATAGATATCCATATACACATGATGTGTTTGAATATTTAGAAAAGAAATATCCTCGTATTAGACAAGAAGTAAAAGGTAATGATCTAAGAACATATTTAAATTTAAAAATGAATTACTTAGATATTATTATGGAAGATATTCCAAAACTTGATGACTTAGATTTATCTAATTATGTTGAATATTATAAAGAAGAATTAGATGAAGAAAAGTTAGGTCTATTTATCGCAAAATCATATTTAGAAACAATCAATAGAAACAAAAGAATCTTAAGTAGAGAAGATATTCAAAAACATCTTTTCTATATATCATCATATTTAAAAGATAAAACTAATAAAAATACATCTATAGATATGTATTATGGACCTAAGATTACTTATTATGATTTGTTAAGTGCATATAATAATTTATTGAAATCTAATAAAGATTTAAAAGATTTATCATTTGAAAGATCTCATTTTATTAATAAATCAAAAGAAGAAAATGATATAGTAATAAATAATCTTATAAATTTAGAATCTATTAAAATACCTGGTACTTTCATAAAACCAGGTAAAAGATATCAATCAAATAATAATCAAGATGAAAAAGAAATAAAAGAAGTATCATTAGAAGAAAAAGAAAGAATTCAAAAAGCTATAGAAGAAAAATATTTAACTTATATGAAATATAATCCTATTGCTCAAATAGAAGGAACTGGTTCTTTCAGTAAATACATAGCTTTTGTATTAGAAAATGGTATTATTCCTAGTGATAGATTTCTTCATATAAATAATATAAATCAATTAAAAGAAGATGCTGCATACATCTTTGATGCGAATAACTTTGAAAGTGATGTTATTAAAGATAAACAACAATTAATTGGTAAAACACCAAGAGTTATTCATAAAGGAAATTGGGAATCTCGCATAGAAGAATATGCTAGTAAGGAGACTTCAGAAGAGTTAAAAACTAAAGCTAAAACATTAGTTAAACGATTAAAATAAAAGAGTGTATAATTACACTCTTTTTTCATAAAAAAGTTTGTATGTATTTTGATATTATTATATAATAAAATAAGAGGATTATATAAAGGAGAGGATAACATGATGCCAGTAGTGTTTGTCTCACATGGAACTCCAGAGTTAGCAAAAGAAGATAGTGAAATTACTAGAAAATTAGCTGAAATAGGTAATAAAATAATTACTAAATATGGTAAACCTAAAGGTATACTAATGATTTCATCTCATTGGACTACAGCAGGTAATTGCATCCAAGAAACAGAATATCCTGATCAAATAGATGATGTATCAGGTATGCCAAATGATTTGTATCATATTTCATATTCTGTGCTAGGTAATTTAGAATTATCTAAAAGAGTAAAAAATATAAAAAAATTAAAAGTTAAAGTTGATAACTCTTGGGGAATAGATCATGGAGCTTGGTCAGTATTAGTACACATGTTTCCTAATAAAGATATTCCAGTTGTACAATTGAGTATAAATGAAATATATAATCCTAAAGACTGCTACGAAGCAGGTAAATTATTACAAGAATTAAGAGATGAATACTTAATAATTGGTTCAGGAAGTGTAGTTCATAATTTAAGACAAGCTGATTGGACTAGTGATAAAGGTAGTGCTGAATGCATTGAATTTGATGATTATATTAAGAAATCAGTTGAAGAAAGAAAAGATGAAGAAGTTATATCATTTGACAATAATCCTAATTCAAAATATGCAGTACCTACAACAGAACATTTGATGCCACTTCTATATTGTTTAGGAGCAAGTGTTAATGAAAAAGTAGAAGTCTTTAATAATATACATACAAAAAATGCTATTTCAATGACAAGTTTTTTAATTGGTTATGATGATTAGGAATTTAGTATTTTATCTAAATTCCTTTTAAATAGAGGGGAGATATATGACAGCACAAGTATTAATAGCACAAGTATTTAGTGTGATTAGTTGGATATTATTACTTTATAGTTATTATAAAGACGATATTAAAGAATTAATCCTAATACAAATTTTAGTATCAATAATGGATATATTATGCTATGTCTTTTTAGGTGCCATTAGTGGTATTGTTGTAGCGACTCTTGAACTTATCCAAGGAGTAGCTTTTTATAAGACAGATAAAGCTAAAAATATATTTATTTTTACTATACCAATCTATATAATTTATGCATTATTTACTTACCATAATCCGATAGCATTATTACCAATCTTCGCAACTTTTGTAGATAACTTAAGTTTAACAAGAGGAAAAACTTTCGCAACAATAGGTGGAATAGTAGCTCAAATATTATGGACAATATATGATATCCAAGTATGCTCATATGTAGGAGCATTAACAGATGTAATAATTATTATTTCTAATTTATCTATCTTAATATTAGGATATAGTTACATCAAAAGAGTAGATAAATTAAATATTAGTAGATGTAATTATCTATCTAATAAGATAAATGATATACTTCATCAAATAGATAAATCTAATTATAAAGAAGACTTAGTATTTGATAAATCTTCTAATAAAGAATTATATGATAAGAATAAAGATTCTCTTATGTTAATAAATTATAAGAATAAAATAATAGGATATATAAATTACCATGTTATTACAAAAGATGAAGTAGATAAAATAATGAATAAACGTAAATATGATATAAAATATTCTATAGAAAATATAACTAAGTTTAAAAAGAATGCTAAAAACTATTTAATTATTAATAATGTTAGTTTAAGTAAGAATTATCAAAATAAAGAATCAATTGATTTAATAATGGATAATGTAAAGAGATATTTAAAAAGAAAATATTATCAAGGATTTAAAATAGAACAAATTATTTCACCCGCAACTAATAGTTTTGAAAAAAGATTCTTAGAGGTATCAGGATTTATAAAATATAAAGATTATTCTAATGAAGCTACTTTATATATAATGAATAAAGAAGAAGTAGAAAATATCTTTCTAGGAACAGGTAAATATAAATTACTTAGTGAAGAAGAGATTGATGATAATGTATTTGATGAAATATTAAAACTAGATAAGAGATATCTAACTAAAGAAGATTTATGGGATACATCTTATCAAAAAGAGATATTTAATAAGAATAAAGATAGTTTTATCATAATAACTAGAAATGATAAAGTAGTTGCTTATCTTAATTATTTATCTATTACTAAGAATACATTTAATAATATTAATGAAAATAAGATTAGTGATTTAAAAACTAGAGAGATTAAAGGATATACTAGGTATGATTATAATTATATAAATATAGAATCTATTGTTATAGGTAAAAAATATCGTAATGATGAGATTACTAATATGATAATTAATACATTTATTAATAGAATTAGAGTATTAGATAAGAGTGATTATTTTATTAGAGGTATAAATTGTAGACCTATTACAGGTACTTGTAGAAGAACTGTTAAAAAGATTGGATTAGAAAAAAGAAAAAATAATTTATATATTTTAGAAGATAATAAACTATATGAAAAATTAAAATAAGATGATAAAATATATATGATAAGGTAAAGGTGGTTGACTATGTATAAAGTGTATGAAAATAAACAAATAAGTCCAGATTCATATTTAATGGAAATAGAAGCTCCATTATCAGTTAAGAAAGCAATACCTGGACAATTTGTAATAGTAATGGCGAAAGAAGATAGTGAAAGAATTCCTCTTACTATTTATGACTATAATTCTAAAGATGGTATATTGAAAATAATATATCAAGTAATAGGTGCTTCTACTGAAGAATTAACTCATGTAAAAGATGAATTGTTTTCAGTAGCGGGTCCATTAGGTAATGCTAATGAAATATGTGCTAATCCTAAAGAATATAGTGGAAAAAGAATTGTTTATGTTGCTGGAGGAGTAGGAATTGCTCCAGTATATCCACAAGTAAAATTCTTAAAAGGAAAAGGATTCAAAGTAGATGTAATATATGGATCACGTCAAGCAGATATGTTATTAATTAGAGATCAAATAGAAAAAGTATGTAATAAGATTAGTTATACTACAGATGATGGTTCATTTGGTACACATGGTTTTGTTACAGAAGTATTAGAAAAGAATATTGATAGTTATGATATTGTTGTCGCAATAGGACCAATTCCTATGATGAAAGCAGTAGCTGAAGTAACTAAAAAGTATAATAAGAAATGTATAGTATCAATGAATCCATTAATGGTAGATGGTTCGGGTATGTGTGGAGCATGTCGTTGTGAAATAGAAGGAAAACCTAAATTTGCTTGTGTTGATGGACCGGAATTTGATGGTCATAAAGTTAATTTTGATTTAGCTATGAAAAGAATGAAAATATATAAAGAAGAAGAAGCTTTAAAATGGGAAGAAATGAAAAAGCGTCTTGCTAAAGAGAAGAAGTAGGGGTGATATTATGGAAAATATGGAAAAAGTAAAAATGAAAACTCAAGATCCTAAAGAAAGAGCCCAAAACTTTAAAGAAGTAGAATTAGGATATTCAAAAACAGAAGCTTTAAAAGAAGCTAATAGATGCCTACATTGTAAGATACCTAAATGTGTAGAAGGATGTCCTGTTAATATTATGATTCCTGAATTTATTGAACAAATTAAAGAAGGAAATATAGAAAAAGCTTATGAAATAATAAGTGAATCATCTTCTCTAGCAGCTATTTGTGGAAGAGTATGTCCACAAGAAAAGCAATGTGAAAGTAAATGTGTTAGAGGTATTAAAGGAGAGTCTATAGCGATAGGTTCATTAGAAAGATATGTTGCTGATGAAGCTATTAAGAATGGATTTTCTTCATTAAAGAAGAAAAGAAAAAATGGAAAGAAAGTCGCAATTATAGGAAGTGGACCATCTGGTCTAACTTGTGCAGGTGATTTAATAAAAGAAGGTTTTGATGTAACTATTTATGAAGTACTACATCAAGCAGGTGGAGTATTAGTATATGGTATTCCTGAATTTAGATTGCCTAAAGATATAGTTAAAAAACAAGTAGAATCTCTAGAACAATTAGGAGTAAAAATAAATTTAAATGTACCTATTGGAAATGCTCTAACTATAGATGATTTAAAGAAAGAGTATGATGCAATATACTTAGGTACTGGTGCTGGATTACCTAAATTTATGGGTATTGAAGGAGAATCAGCTAGTGGAGTATTCTCTGCTAATGAAGTTTTAACAAGAATTAATTTAATGAAAGCATATAAAAAGGATGCAAAGACACCAATCAAAATAGGAAAAAAAGCTTATGTAATTGGTGGAGGAAATGTTGCTATGGATGCTGTTAGATCTCTTAAGAGACTAGGAGTAGATGCACATATAATGTATCGTCGTAGTGAAGAAGAATTACCTGCTCGTAAAGCAGAAGTAAATCATGCTAAAGAAGAAGGTATTATGTTTGATTTATTAACAAATCCTGTGAAAATAATTGTTGATGAAAATAATCAAGTAACAGGTATGGAAGTAGTTGATATGGAATTAGGTGAACCAGGAGAAGATGGAAGAAGATCTGTAACAGAAAAAGCAGGATCTAATCATGTTGTAGATTGTGACATGGTTGTTATGGCTCTTGGAACTGGACCTAATCATGCTGCTTTAAAGAATAGTAAAATTGAATTATCAGATCGTGGTTTAATAGTTGTAGATGGAACAAAAACATCAGAAAAAAATATATTTGCTGGTGGAGATGCTGTTACAGGTGCCGCAACAGTAATTTTAGCCATGGAAGCTGGTAAGAAAGCTGCCAAAGAAATAATTGAATCATTAAGTTGATTATAATTATTTTTTTGTTATAATAAAGCAAAAAAGGAAGATGCTTATGGAATTAAGAGAAATAAAAAAAGAATTAGAAGACAATTTAAATATAGTTAATAATCTATGGAGGACACTTTGACGTAGAATCTCTTCAAAATGAAATAAAAGAATTAACTAAAAAAACAGAAGATTCTAATTTTTGGAATGATAGAGATAGAGCTGAAAAAATAATTAGAGAATTAAATGATAAAAAAGATACTGTTGAAAACATAATTAATTTAAAAACAAAATTATCAGATAATATAGAACTATTATCATTAATAGATGAATCTGATCAAGATAGTTTAAAAAGTATTGAAGAAGACTCTAAGTTATTAACAAAATCTGTGGAAAAAACAAATTTACTATTATTATTAAATGGTCCATATGATAAGAATAATTGTATCTTAGAAATACATCCTGGTGCTGGAGGTACAGAAAGTTGTGATTGGGCTTCTATGTTATATAGGATGTACACAAGATACTGTGAAAAGAAAAATTATAAAGTTGAAGTACTTGATTACCAAGATGGAGAAGAAGCTGGTATAAAATCAGTATCTATCTTAGTAAAGGGATTAAATGCATATGGATATTTAAAAAATGAAAAAGGAATACACAGATTAGTAAGATTGTCTCCATTTGATTCAAATAATAGAAGACATACATCATTCGCATCTGTAGAAGTAACACCTGAGATAGAGAAAAATGATGAAATTGAATTAGATGAAAAAGATTTAAAAATAGATGTTTATCGATCAACTGGAGCTGGAGGACAAGGAGTTAATACTACAGATTCAGCAGTTAGAATAACCCATCTTCCAACTAAGATAGTTGTTACGTGTCAGAATGAAAGAAGTCAAATTCAAAATAAAGAACATGCGCTTAATGTTCTTAAAAATAAGTTGCTAATACTAAAAATGGAACAAGAAGAAGAAAAATTAAATCAAATAAAAGGTGAATCTAAAGAGATTAATTTTGGTTCACAAATTAGAAGTTATGTACTTCATCCATACTCTATGGTTAAAGATCATAGAACTAATGTAGAAACATCAAATACAGATAGAGTACTAGATGGAGATTTAGATATGTTTATAGAAGAAAATTTAAAAATGAATGTGAGGTAATTATATGAAAAATTTATTTGCTGTATCAACAATGACATTAGTTGGTTTATATGCACTTCTATCAATTGTAATATTAGCTGTATGTTTAATTGCTGAAGTTCCAATGATATATGGAGTTGGAGCATCCGCAATAATTTTAGTTATTCAGTTTTTAATATCACCATTTATAACTGATATAACTATTAGATGGTTCTATAAAGCACATTTTGATGCTGAAATACCAGAATATCTAAGAAAGTTTATTGAAGAAGTATGCAAACAAGAGAATATGAAATATCCACGTATTGGTGTAATAGATGATGGAGCACCTAATGCATTTACATATGGACATACTAAAAATGATGCTAGAGTTGTAATTACTCGTGGATTAATGGAATTATTAGATGAAGATGAAGTAAAAGCAGTAGTTGCTCATGAACTAGGTCATGCTACTCACTATGATATGTTATTCATGACAGTAGCTCAATTAGTACCATTAGTACTTTACTTTATATATTTAACATTAACAGATAATGATAACAATAAAGATGGTAAAGGAGCAATCGTTGGATTAGTTGCTTATATCTTATACATAATATCTGAATATATAATTTTATGGCTATCTAGAACTAGAGAATACTATGCAGATGAATTTTCTGTAAAAACAACTAAAAATCCTAACTCTCTAGCAAGTGCTTTAGTTAAAGTAGGATTTGGACTATCTCTACAAGGAGATAATAAAAAATCAACTTCTAAATTAGGAGCACTAGGTATATTTGATTCAAAAACATCAAAATCACTAGTAGTTTCAACAAACAATAATCAAGATGATAAATCATCTATACTAAATGCAATGAAATGGGAAATGTGGAATCCATGGGCATTCTTCTATCAATTACAATCAACACACCCATTAATTTCAAAAAGATTAATTGCTATATCAAAATATTCAAATGAATTTGGACAAGAACCATATATAAAATTTGATTTACAAAGACCAGAATCTTATGTAGATGATTTCATAATCGAAGTAATAATTAAGTTCTTACCAGTATTTCTAATATTATTAACATTAGTATTAATGTTTGTATTAGAAGATTATACAATAATGGTAATAGGAATTGGAGGAATACTAAGTACTCTAAGTTTATTCTTATTATTTAATAGAACACATCGTAAAGGATATACTAAAACTACAGTAAGAGATTTACTAGGAGAAGTAAAAGTATCTGGAGTTACTTCTATATCATGTGAATTAGAAGGAGAAATTATTGGTAAAGGAAATCCTGGATGTATATTTAGTGAAGATTTTATTATAAAAGATGAAACTGGAATAATCTTTCTAGATTATAATCAACCATTATGGATAATCAATAAAGTATTTGCTTTATTTAAATCAGAACAATACTTCAATAAAATAGTAAAAGTAAAAGGATGGTATCGTAGAAGTCCTGTTCCATATATAGAAATATATGAATATGAAGTAGATGGTAAAAAGAAAAAAGTATTTACATACGCTTTAACTAAAACATTCTACTTTATACTATTATTTATCTTTATAGCAGTATTAGTATTAGGATTAGGAGTATAATTTATACTCCTTTTTTATTGAAAAAAAATAATAAATCTTATATAATGAAACTAGAATATAGAATAGGAGAATCTTTATGAAAGAAAAAGGGGATAATACTAGAACAGTAGATGCTGAAGTAGTAGAAGTAAAAGATAAAACAATTCAAATAAAGACAGCAACAGGTGATGAAAAAACTATTAAGAAAGAATTATTAACAGAAGAAGTACAAGTAGGAGATACTTTAGAAGTAGTTATTAAAGATAAACCATTATCACATAAAGTTACAAAAGCAAGATTAATAACTAGAGGAGAAAACTCAATAGAATTATTAAAACTATTAGGATTAACTAGTATAGTATTAATAATATGTTTCATTTTAGCATACTTTGGTTTTGTAACATTTTGGTATGAACCATATAAAGAAATAATGGCTACAGGCACAAATAATCAAGCATTACAAATAGCTAATATAATGACTAATCTAATAGGAGTATTTGTAATTACTACAGCAGCTATTCTAACTATTATTTGGAAAATGTACTTAAAAGATGAAGAAATGAAATCAGATGAAATATTAAAGTTACTAGCAATAGTATCAGTCGCTACAATAATTTGTTATATCATAGTATATCTAAGTTTCTATAATAGTTGGTCTCATTTAATAACTACAGTAGTTACAGCAGGATTAAGTACTGATAAATTATTAGTATCTGAAATAATGTCTAAACTACTAGGAATATTTGTTATAGGGTCTACAATGATATTAAATATAATTTGGGGATCTTATACACATCATAAAGATTTTGTAAAGAGTATAGATAGTCAAAAAGAGTAAATTTACTCTTTTTTTTACACTCAAAAATTTAATTTAATTGAGATTATTTTGTATTTCAATATTATATGTTATAATTTATGAGTAAGGATGGTGATTAGATGGACTTAATTAGACTTAAGAATATCACTAAAAAATATAAAAATGGAGTAACTGCCATCTATGATTTATCTTTAGCGATAGAGAAGGGGTCATTTACATTTGTAATTGGTGGTTCAGGTTCAGGAAAATCAACATTAATTAAAATGTTGTATAGAGAAGAAAAACCAACAAGTGGACAAATCATCTTAGGAGGACTTAATGTTGCTAAATTACGTGATGGAAAAGTTTATAAATTAAGAAGAAAATTAGGAATAGTATTCCAAGATTATAGATTGTTAGAAAAGCAAACAGTATATGAAAATGTTGCATTTGCTTTAGAAGTTATAGGAGCACCAGATTCTGAAATAAGACCAAAAGTTTTAAGAGCACTTGAAGAAGTTGGTTTAAAGAATAAGGTTCATGAATATCCTGATAAGTTATCAGGAGGAGAAAGACAACGTGTCGCAATCGCAAGAGCCATAGTAAATAATCCTAAATTATTACTATGTGATGAACCTACTGGTAACTTAGATCCAGAACTAAGTAAAGAAGTTATGGAAGTATTAGATTCAATCAATAAAAATAGAGGAACAACTATCATAATGGCTACACATGATAGAGATATAGTTAATAGAATGAAAAAACAAGTAGTTACATTAAAACAAGGACACTTAGTAAGCTTTGTAGAGGAAGGAAAATATAACGATGAAGGCATTTAGAATGTTAAAAAGAAGCATAAGAGATGCTTTTAAAAGTGTAATAAGAAATCTATCTTTATCATTTGCTTCAGTAACTTGTATAACAATAACTCTATTAATAGTCGCAATCGCAATAATTGCTTCTAGAAATGTAGAAAACTTTACAAGTGAAATAGAAAAAGATTTAACAATAGTAGCCTTTGTTAAAAATGAAGCAAAAGAATCTGATATAGATGAATTAAAAGATAAATTAGATAATATGTCTAATGTAGAAAAATATGATTATCAAACAAAACAAGAAGTAAAAAAACATATGCAAGAAGAATCAGAAGTATTTGATACTGTATTAGAAGGATGGAGTGATGAAGAATCTCCTCTAAAAGATACTTTTCAAATTAAGGTAAAAGATGTTAACAAAATAAAAGATACTGCAGAAAAAATCAAAGGTTTTGAAAATATCGCAACTGTTAAATATGGAGAAGGTTTAGTTGATAAGTTAATTAAAGCTTTTGATTCTGTAAAGAAAGGTACTTATATTTTAGTTATAGCGCTTGTAGTAGTAACAGTATTCTTAATTGTTAATACTATTAAACTTACAATATCTGCTCGTAAGAGAGAAATTGGTATCATGAGAGTTGTAGGAGCAAGTAACTTTAGTATAAAATTACCATTCGTAATAGAAGGAATGTTCTTAGGACTATTAGGATCAATTATCCCAATAGTTGGAATGATATATGGTTATACTTATTTCTATAATAAATCTGGAGGATACCTATATTCTGAAATAGTTAAATTAATTCAACCAGATCCATTCATTTATCATAGTTCATTAATTTTACTATTAATAGGAGTTATAGTAGGTATGTTAGGATCATTAAGTGCAGTAAGAAGGTATTTAAAGATATGATGAATAATAAATTAAAATTGTTACTAATCGCAATAATTTTAATAATACCATTCACAATACCAATAAATACAAATGCTAAAACTATTGCAGAATTTGAAAAAGAAGTAGAAAAATATACTAAAGCTTTAGAAGATAAACAAAATGCTATTAATAAAAATAATCAAAAAATTGATAGTATAGAAGCTAAAGTAAAAAGTATTCAAAATCAAATAAAAGCTGCAGAAAAAGAAGTTAAAGATTTAGAAATAGAAATAAAAAAGTGTAATAAAGAAATAAAAAAGAAAACAGAAGAATCAAAGAAATTAATGGAGTATTATCAAATATCTAATGGAGATAACTCTTACTTAGAATATGCTTTTGGTGCTACTTCAATAACAGATTTGATTTATAGAATGTCAGTTATAGAACAATTAACTGAGTATAATAACCAATTAATGAAAGAATTAAAACAACTAATTAAAAAGAATGAAGAACGTCAAAAGAAATTAGCAATAAAACAAAAAGAATTAAAGAAATTAAGAAAAGACTTAGAAGCAGAACAAGAAAAATTAGAAATAGATAATCAAAAAATAAGAGAATCTATGCCTAGTGTAAGAGATCAAATAAAAGCTGCTAAAGCTAATGTTTCTTATTATAAGAAATTAGGTTGTGGAAAGAATGAAGATATCTTAAGATGTCAATATCGTATTGAACAATCTCGTTCAGGTGGTAGTGGTGGAGGATCAATTCCAAGCACTAATGGTTTCTATAGACCAATGCAATATGGTTATATTACTCAAGGATATGGTGGATATGGAGGACACTTAGGTGTTGACTTATCAAGTTCAAATAAAACTATTCCAATCTATCCTATCGCATCAGGAAGAGTATTCTTTAAAGGATATGACTCTTATGGAGCATTAGTTGTAAAAATAAAACATAATCATAATGGTAGATATATCTATTCAACATATGCTCATATGAGTAGTTTTGGTTCTATATCAAAAGGACAATATGTAACAGCATTTACTAAGATTGGTAACATGGGTTCTACTGGATGGTCAACAGGACCACATCTACATTTAGAAATCACAACTTGTGACTGGAATCCAGGAGGAGGATGTTCATGGTACACATATCAACATTCTACTCTAAATCCATTTGGTTTAGTAAATATACCAAGTAGTTGGACAAATAGATAAAAAAAGACGAGCTATCTCGTCTTTTTCTTTTCATTAATAATAGAAATATCATTTAATTTAAATTTTGTATTTGTTAAATCTTCATTAATCAATTGAGAAGTCACCTCTTTAGCAGAATCATTTGTAATATTTTTATTAGCATTAATTATATAAGCATTAACTTCTGCATCTTGTTGATAATAATTAGTTTGTTTCTTAACTTCAGTCATTAAATTATTAAATAATAATTGAAGATTCTTAGAAGTAATTTTAAATTCAAAAACATCACGTTTATCATTCTTATCATAAAAAGTAATAACAGTATTTCCTAAGTTTCTATAATCTAAACCAGATAAATAATCAATCTTAATAAATCCATGACTAATACTATTACGTAATTTATCATAAAACTCAGGAGATTTTAAATATTGTGTATGATTATTTAATTCATTTTCTAATGAACTCTTTTCTAAAGTCATTTGACTAATATCATTATTTTTAGTATTTACATAAGCTTGTCTACTTGCTAGAAGAGCTGTTTTTTGTTCTTCAGTAAGTTTAGTACTTTTAGGTATATTAATTATTTGTTTTTCTACATTTTCCAAATCTTGTTTAGCTCTATTTAATCCTGATTCTAAACTATTAATTTTATCATTCAATACAGAAGAATCATTAAAATCAAATAAACTAATTATATCAACATCAGATAAATCTACATTACTATATAAAGAATCATCTATAGTATTCTTTTTAGCTAATTCTTTAATTGTGTTAAAGCAATAATGTGTATATTGAATTAATAAATTTTGATATATAAATGGAGATAATAATTGAATAAAAGGATAATTTTTAGGAGCCATTATTGTATTAATAGATTCTTGAATAAAATTTTTACTAAAATATGGTTTAGAAGAAAATAATATTTTTGAAACTAATAATAATAAATTATGATTTAAAGCAGAAGGCATATCATTCCATGTACTTAAACCAATATAATTAATATATGATTCTAAAACTCTTCTTTCTTCATTGGAAAGTTTACTAGCTGTAACATTTAAAGTAGTATCATTTAAATCAGGAATTCCATAATTCTTGGTAGAACTATAAGATCTACCAACAATTTCACCTTTCTTAATATTATGTAATGCTTCTTGAAAACTTTTTTCATTTGTTGAAGTAAGATTAGTAAGATTTTTATAATCACATAATATAGTACTGTCTTCCATCATAGCAGTAACAACACTTTCATATTTATTACTCATTTGTTCAAGAACAGTAACCGGTATTCTTCCTTTAATAGAATCATTTTCACATTCTATATAAGAATCATTTAATTTCTCATAATCATAATATAATTTATAATTTGAATGAGCTAAAACATTTCTAATTTGATGAAACATCTTTTCATCATCTAATGGAACCTTTTTAATAAAATATTTATCCATATCTAAAGTTTTTAAAGTATAATCTTTAAAATCTTGTATTAATGGATCATTAGGTCTATTAGCTATTTCATCTTCTAATCTTTTCTCTGACATTGAAATTATATATGATGAAGCATTCACTACCAATAAAGGAAGTAAACTGGGAGTAAACTCCAAAACAACATTATCTAAAACTTTATTTTTATAAAACTTTGAATTTCCTTTTTGAGACCAATAATTTAACATTTGATTAAAATCTCTTATTATAATATCTCCATTTTCAAAGTCTTGTAGTAATCTTTCCATAATATCACCTATATTATTATATCATATGTATATAAACTTGATTAAAAATAAAAATATCTATTATAATAAAGTAGGTGATAATATGAATCTAAGTAATGATTTAATAAACTCTTTAATAGAAGATACTAAACAATTTATAGATAATGAATTAAGTATATATAACTATTCATCAGATATAAAACATCTTTTATATATAATAATTCCAGCATTCATATTAAAGTATGATATTAAAAATAAAAATAAAATAATAACTATATTTAAAGAAGTACCATTAATAGAAAGAGATGAAGAAGAAAGACAACATCAAGCTTTCTATACATCAATACCAAAGTATAAAGATAATAAAGTAGTAACAAAAAAATTTGTAGTATTAAGACACTATAAAAACAAACCATTAGTAGAATTAATAGATAATATAATTCATGAATATAATCATGCGATTAACTCTTATCAAAATGAAATAAAAATATCTAAAAATTATATCTATTTAAGAACAGGTTTATCATATGCAAGATATGAAAAAAGTACTTTAAAATACCTAGGTATAGATAATAAACAAATATTAGAAGAAATACTAAATACTAATCAAACAGAAGAAGTAATAAACATATTAAAAGAAATATCTAAGTATGAAATAAATGATTATTCAGCAAAAACAACTCTATATTCAATAAATAGTACTATAGAGAATCAATATTCATCAAAAGCTTATTCTCTACAAACAACTTTTTTAAAGAATCTAAGTAATAATAAAACATTTATAAATACATTATCTAATCTAAGATTTACAGGTAATATAGAAGAAATATCTTATATATTTGATAACTCAGTAGGTACAAAAGATAGTTATAAGAGATTAATAGATATATTAAATGAAGTAACTAAATTAGAAGAAGAATATCCAAACACATTATTTAAAAAGATTAAATTATCTAAAATTAAATCTTTATATAATGAGATAAATAGATTAATAGATACATTTAATAATAATTATCATTATAAGTAAGGAGTAATATGAAAAATATATTATTTGTTTGCTACGGAAATATATGTAGATCACCTATGGCAGAAATGATATTTAAAGATATGTTATTTCTAAGTAATAAGAAATATTTAGCTAATATAGAATCAAAAGCTACTTCTATGGAAGAAATAGGTAATGACATATATCCAAAAGCAAAAGAAAAATTATTAGAGAAAAAAGTAAAAATAGAAAGACATATCGCAAGAAGAGTACAAAGAGAAGACTATTCTAAATATGATTTAATAATAGGAATGGAACAATCTAATATAGATGATTTATTATATATATTTGGAAGTGATCCTGATAATAAAATAAGATTATTGATAGATAAAGATATAGATGACCCATGGTATACAGGAGATTTTGATACTGCATATGATGAAATATATAGAGGATGTAAAGATTTATTAATAGAATTATCTAATGATAATTGAAGAAATATATTAATTGATTTATAATTATAATAGGAGGTATATAATGAAGACTAAGATAGGTTATTCTAATAATAAATTAGCATTCACTTCTAGTATAGAAGCAGCAAATATGTCTAATATAAAAGAAGCTAAATTGGGATTAGTATTCACATCTCCTAATCAAGAACAAGAACAAATAATAAAAGGAATAAAATCCTTAACAAATACCCCAATAATAGGATGTACATCAAGTACGGCAATTAGTACACCTAATTCATATGAAAATGAAGAAACAGGATATACAGGTATAATGACTTTCTTTGGTGATATAGTTGTCGGAGTAGCAGGAAGAGAGAAGAAAGATTTAGAAGATGCTAAAGAACTAGGTAAAGAAATAGCGCTTGAAGCGTTAAAAGAAATGAAAGGCGCTAAACCAAATTATTTCTTTATGACTGCTACACCAGGAAATGAAGAAGAATACATCGAAGGTATTCAAGATGTAATTGGACCTGTACCTATTTTCGGTGGTAGTGCAGCTGATAATGATGTTTCTGGAAAATGGAGAATTATTTGCGAAAACAAAGTTATCAAAAATGGTTGTGCAATTGCTTTAATTAAAACAGATACTGAAATAGTTAATATTCTAAGTCATGGATATAATGAAACAGGTCAAGCTGGAATTATTACTAATGTTCATGAAAGAAGAGAATTAAAGGCTATTGATAGTACTGAAGCATTAAAAAAATATTCAGAATGGACTAGATTTAATGAAGATGATTTAATGGGTAACCAAATATTATCTAAATCTATTTTTGATCCATTAGGTATCAAAGATCCAATAGGTAGGATGATAGCGATTCGTCATCCAATGTCATCAAATACTGATGGTACTATAAATGTTGGAGGAGATTTGGTTACAAATACAGCTATTATACATATGCACATGGAACCTAGAGACATGATAGAATCAATAAAAACAACTATTGAAGAACTAGGAGAGTGTGATTCATATTTATTAATTCATTGTGGAGGAAGAAGATTAGGTCTAGCTGAAAAAGGACTAGAACAAGAGATTCAAAAAGCAGTGAAAGAAGTAATAAAAGACAAAGAATTTTTAATGATATTTACTTTTGGTGAATATGGCACATATAATCACTCAGCTAACACAGTAGGAGGATTATCTTTGTCATTCACAGGGTTTAAAGAATAAAAGGAGGATATATGAAGAGTTTAATAGGAAATGAATGGAGAAATTCAAGTAATGGAGAAGTAATAGAAGTAATTAATCCTGCCACAAGAGAATTAATAGATACAGTACCTTCTTTAACAGAAGAAGATATTAATATGGCAGTTAATTGTGCTCATCAAGCACAAAAAGGATGGGAAGATACACCTTTATTAGTAAGATGTGAAATACTATCAAAATTTGTTAATTTAGTTAAAGAAAACTTAGATTCTTTAGCACTTCTTCTATCTCAAGAAACAGGAAAACCTATAAAAGAAGCATATAATGAAATTAATAATATATTTATAGGAGTACCAGCATATATTGAAAAGGTTAAACATCTATATGGAAATGTTATTCCTAAAGGAACTGAAAAAGGACAAGAAAATACTATTCAATATACAATGAGACAACCATTAGGAGTAGTAGTCGCAATAATACCATTTAATTTTCCAAGTGATATATTTATTAATAAAGTACCACCTGCATTATTAATGGGTAATTCAGTAATTCTAAAACCAGCTAGTGTTAATCCATTAACATTAACTAGATATGTAGAATTACTTGTAGAAGCAGGAGTACCATCAGGAGTTATAGAAGTAGTTCATGGTAGAGGTTCTACTGTAGGAAAAGCACTTACTTCACATGAAAAAGTAAATATGATTACTTTAACAGGATCAACTGAGGCAGGTATGGATGCTGCTAAAAATGCAAGTTCTCATTGTGCTCATGTATCATTAGAATTAGGTGGAAATGATGCAATGATTATTTGTGATGATGCAGATCTAGATTTAGCAGTTAATGAAGTAGTATGGGGAAGACTATATAATACTGGACAAGTATGTTGTGCATCAAAAAGATTCTTAGTACACAATAATATTAAAAATGAATTTATCTTAAAAATGAGACAAAAACTAGAAACACTAAGAGTAGGAATGCCTCAAGAAGAAAACTCTGATATAGGATGTTTAATATCAGAAGAAGCAGCTCTAGAAGTAGCACGTCAAGTAAAAGAAACAATCAATCAAGGAGCAAAACTAGTATGTGGAGGAAGAAGAAATGGAGCTTTCTTCGAACCATGTATTCTAGATAATGTAACGCCTAATATGGATGTCGCTAAAGACATGGAAATATTTGGACCAGTTATTCCAGTTATAGGATTTGATACATTAGAAGATGCTATAAATATAGCTAATCAATCAAAATATGGTCTAAGTGCTGGAATAATTACTAGAGATATGAATAAAGCCTTCAAAGCAACAGAAAAACTTGAAGCAGGAGGAGTTGTAATAAATGGAGCATCATTCTTCCGTTCATTTGAGCAACCATTCGGAGGATGGAAATACTCAGGTATAGGTAATGAAGGAATAATGACTACTCTAGAAGAAATGTCTAGATTAAAAACAGTAATATTAAAAAATGTATTAAAATAAAAGCATCATAGATGCTTTTTTTATATGATATAATAAAATAAAAAGAGAGATGATCTAAATGGATAGAGAAGAAATAATTAGTGAATTAAATAGAATGGATTTTTTATCTAATTATAAAGCATTTACAGAAGAAGATTTAGAAAGAAAATCACAATTATTATCCAAACTAGCTAAAGATATGATTTACTCTTTCATTAATGAATATATTTCCCCAGAAGAAGCTAAAAAAGCACAGGAATTATTAGATCAAATACCCATAGAATTATTAACAGAGATGCCAAAAGAAACAAATGAATTTGGAAAAAAAGATAATATATGTGCATATGCAACAAGAGATGGAATAGTATATCTTACTAAAGGTTCTGTATCAAGTTGTAATTCTAAAGATCCATATTCTATGAATGCTTTTTTATCAACTTTAATACATGAATATTGTCATGCACTTAGAAGAAAACAAAATAAAGAAATCAAAGGATATTTTGAAGAAGGATTTGCAGATTTTTTCGCTGAAATATGTACTAATTATATGAAATTAAAAACCAATCAAGGTAATACACTATTTGAAATGAATTCAGTAAGATATTATACAAGAGCAAGTAGACAATTAAAAAGCATAATGTTTTGTCTAAAAGAACAAGGAAAAGATATGGAAGCTATCGATGAATTCTTACTAGGAGATGATAATAATTTTTTAGAGATATGTACTGATGTCTTTGGAAGAGAATTTGTAGACTATTTTAATCAAGTAAAATCAATGGATTTAAATGTAAATTATTCACAAGAAGCATTAGTAAATATGTTTTCAAAATTAGTAGAAGAAAAAAAAGTAGATTTAAATAATCTACCTAAAGATCTAACTCAATTATCAAGAAATTCATTATTTTTTGTATCAAACTATCTATTTATTAAAAGTAAAGAGAAAAATGAACAACTTTCTAAAGATGATAATGAAGAGATAGATGAGATAGAAGAATATGAATCTGAATATGATAATGATAGAGATAATAGAATCAGAAGACACATAGAAAATAAATATAGTTTAGAAGGTAAAAATGAAGAAGAAATATATGAGACAATACTATATTTAGCATCAGATTATATACAAAAAAAAGGATTAACTGATGAAGAAAACATTATCTTCATTAAAGAATTAAAAGATCAGATACCATTTGTAGAAGATTTTGCAGAACTCTATAGAGAATTAAGAGTAGAAAGAAAAGATAAAGAAATATTAGATAACCTAGAATTAGAAGATATTAGTTATGAAAAAATATATTCTAAGATGCAATCAATGAAACCAAAAGAAGAATTATCTCCAGAAGAACAAAAACAAAAAGATTTAGCATCAATGTTACACAGTAACAATGAATCAATTAAAACAAATAATAAAAATATTAAATAGGTGAAAATATGAAAAGAAAAATAATATTAGACATGGATGGAACAATGTTTGATACAGAACCTCTATGGGAAAAAGCATTTATAAAAACAGGTAAAGAATTAGGTTATAATTTTACAATTGAACTTCATAATAAAACAATAGGTTCTAATGAAGATTATTTAAAAGAAATATTAACAAAAGAAATGGGAAAAGATTTCCCATTTGATACATTTATGAAGAATTATCTAGTTAATATGGATACTATTGTATATGAAGATGGAATAGGTATAAAAGAAGGATTATTAGAATTATTAGACTATTTAATTAATAATAATTATGATATTGCTATCGCATCATCAAGTAGTATTAAAAATATAAAAAGAAATCTAAAAGTATCTAATATAGATGAAAATATATTTAAAGTAATTGTAAGTGGAGAAGATTTCTCTAAAGGGAAACCTAATCCAGAAATATTTATAAAAACATGTGAATTATTAAATTCTAATCCTAATGAAACAATAGTTGTTGAAGACTCTAATAATGGTATAAAATCAGCATATAATGCAGGATGTATACCAATACTTATACCTGATTTAGATCAAATAACTAATGAGACAAAAGAAATGTCAAAATATCAATTTAAATCATTAAAAGAAGTAATAAATTTATTAGAAACAAAAAAGTAGATTTAAAAATCTACTTTTTATTCATTTATATCAATTAATACCCAATCATAATCCTCAGTATTAAAGATACTTCCACAATAACTACATTTACCAGTTTTAGAAATATCCATTAAAGCTCCACATGTAGGACAATGTCTAGATGCTTCTAACTTTTCAGCATCTTTTCTTTTCTTAAATTTTAATATTAAAGAATGTTCTTCTCTATTATCTTTATTACCAGAAATATAATTATAATCTTCATCTACTATATAATCTAAATATCTAGTAACTAATTTAACAGTAACAATTAAATCATCTTTATCTTCTATATCTATTATTTTAGAAGATTTAACATTTAATTCACCATACATTTGAATTCTTTTACTATTTTTTAATTCTTCTACAACTTTTTCATATTTAGCATATACTTCATCACTTATACGATGATCAACTCTATCTAAATTTCTATTCATTATAGAAGTATATAACATAATAAATATATTATCTATTTTAGTTAAAAACATAGCATTATCTAATGTATTATCATATTTACTTATATCCATAATTATTCCTCCTCTTGTTTAAGCATTTCCTTTTTACTTAGAACAAAATGATCAGTCTCATGTATTACAATACCACCACAATATTCACATTTAGTACTCATCGCATCATTTAATTTCTTTCCACAATTAGGACACTTAGTAGTAACCTTAGTAATATTTCTAACAAAAGTCATCTTATAATCATATATTACAGCATTATCTTTAAAACCTTTAACATAAACTTCTTTTCCATCAATAATCTCAACAACATAATCATTACAAGTAACTTCCATAATTACAGTAACTTGTTCTATATTATTCTCTCTAGTAACATCAATAACAGTCATTCTTAATAATCGAATATTATCCATTACATTTCTTTGTTTCAATCTTAACATTGTATCAATCTGCATCTGATAAGTATTAAATAACTCATCAGATAATACATCTCTAACAGATTCTATATCATTTTGAGCCCAAGTTAATTGAACATCTTTATATATTTTAAATAATTGTTTTTGTAACTTAGTAGTATTATACTTACTAAATTCATCAATACTAAATAACTCACTAACTTTTTTCTT
>CAMVLZ010000011.1 GCA_947168485.1 uncultured Bacillota bacterium
ATTTCTTCATTATATATCACCTTAATTATAATTTTTCTTCATATAACATTTGCTTTTTAGATAAAACAAAATGATCAGTTTCATGAATTATAATTCCACCACAAGATCTACATTTAGTACTCATCGCATCATTTAACTCATGTCCACAATTAGGACATTTAGTAGTAACTTTAGTAATATTTCTAACAAAAGTCATCTTATAAACATATTTCATATATTTACTGAAATATCCTTTAATATGTTCTTCTTTTCCATCTATTTGTTGAACAAGATAATCTACACAAGTAACTTCCATAACAACAGTAACTTGTTCTATATTATTAGCTCTAGAAATATCAGTAACAGTCATTCTATTAAATTTAATATCTTCCATAACATTTCTTTGTTTCATCATAATCATAGTTTCAATTTGCATTTGATAAGTATTAAATAACTCATCTGTTAATATATTCCTAACAGGTTCAATATTATTTTGAGACCAAGCTAATTGAATATCTTTATATATATTAAATAATTCATCTTGTAACTCTTGAGTATTAAAACTAGAATATTTACTTTTAGCAAATAATTTATTAATTTTTTTATCTCTTTGTCTTCTAGCATGAATATCACTAGTTAAATATTCTAAAAAATATACAAAAACACCAACAAATAAAAGACCATAAATAATTAATGCAACTACATCTAAAAGGAAATATCCCGCAACTAATGCTCCAATAGAGTATAAAATCATAAATAATAATACTGTTCTAGAAGGACTATTTTTATAAACAGTAATAAGAAATGCAATAAAAGCAAAAGATAAAATCATAAGAACTATAAATCCTAGTTGCTCACCAGTTAATTCAACATTAGAATCAGAACCGGAACCAGAACCATAACTAGAATCATGACTACTCCAACTATAATCAGATCCAGAACTACCCCAATCAGAACTAGAACTAGAACCACCACCCCAACTACTATCAAAACCAGAATCAGCTATAACCGGTTTTGATACAAAAAATCCAAATGAAAGGATTAAACTCACCAAAAATACACTAATATACTTAAATACTCTATTCATTATTATTCTCCTATAATAATATAGTATAAAAAATATATTTAATAATCAAGTTAATAAGAAACAATTATGTTATAATAACAACGGAAGGAGTCAATATTATGTCTAATTTCAAACTAGTAAGTAACTTTAAACCTTCAGGAGATCAACCTAAAGCAATAGATGAATTAGTAAAAGGTTTAAATGAAGGTAAACATGAGCAAGTACTATTAGGCGCTACAGGTACTGGAAAAACTTTTACTATTGCGAATGTTATAGAAAAAGTAAATAAACCAACATTAGTATTGGCTCATAATAAAACATTAGCTGGACAATTATATTCAGAGTTTAAAGAATTATTTCCAGAAAACCATGTAGAGTATTTTGTATCATACTATGATTATTATCAACCAGAAGCATATGTACCTTCAACTGATACATATATTGAAAAAGACTCATCTATAAACGATGAAATAGATGAACTTCGTCATGCCGCAACATCAGCTTTAATTTCTAATAGAGATACTATAGTAGTCGCATCAGTATCTTGTATATATGGTATTGGAGAAGTAGATGAATATAAAAGTAAAATGTTAACTCTATCTCTAAATCAAACAATCGATAGAAATGATGTCATGAAAAAGTTAATAGATATGTTATATGAAAGAAATGACTTAGATTTTAAAAGAGGTACATTTAGAGTAAGAGGAGATACTTTAGAAATAATACCAGTAAATCAAAATGAAACAGGATATAGAATAGAATTCTTTGATGATGAAATAGATAGAATTTCAGAAATAGATACTCTAACAGGAGCAATAAAACAAAATAAGAAAAATCTTTCAATTTTTCCCGCAAGTCACTATGTAGTAAGTGATGAAAACTTAGAAAAAGGAATTGAAAGAATTAAAAAAGAATTAGCATCTAGATTAGAAGAGTTAAAAGAAAATAATAAATTATTAGCAGCAGAACGTCTAGAACAAAGAACTAACTATGATTTAGAAATGTTACAAGAAACAGGATTCTGTTCAGGAATAGAAAACTATTCAGCCCCAATGGCTGGAAGAAAACCAGGAGAAACTCCAACTACATTGATGGATTTCTTCCCAGATGATTATTTATTAGTAGTTGATGAATCACATGTTACACTTCCTCAAGTAAGAGGTATGTACAATGGAGACCGTTCAAGAAAAATGAATCTAGTTGAATATGGATTTAGATTACCTAGTGCTCTAGATAATAGACCATTAAAATATGATGAATTTGAGTCTAAAATAAATCAAGCAATCTATATTTCAGCAACTCCAGGTGATTTAGAATTAGAACATACTAATAACAAATTTGTAGAACAAATAATTAGGCCAACTGGATTATTAGATCCAACAATAGAAGTAAGAAAAACTGATGGTCAAATAGATGATTTAGTAGGAGAGATAAGATCTCGTCAAGAAAAGAATGAAAGAGTATTAGTAACTACTTTAACTATAAGAATGGCTGAAGAATTAACAAATTACTTAAAAGAATTAAATATAAAAGTAGCATACCTACATACAGAAGTAAAAACATTAGAACGTCTTCAAATAATACATGACCTAAGAGAAGGTAAATATGATGTAGTAGTAGGAATTAACTTATTAAGAGAAGGAATAGATATTCCAGAAGTATCATTAATTGCTATATTAGATGCGGATAAAGAAGGATTCTTAAGAAGTTCAAGAAGTTTAATTCAAACTATCGGTAGATGTGCAAGAAACGCTAACGGACATGTCATAATGTATGGAGATAAAATAACTGACTCTATGGATGAAGCTATTAAAGAAACAGAAAGACGTCGTTCAATTCAAGAAAAATATAATGAAGAACATAATATAACTCCAAAGACTATAAAGAAAGAAATTAGAGAAGTAATCTCTAATATTGCAGGAGGAAAAACTCATAAATCTAAACAAGAAAAAGTTGATATGAAAAATAATATTGAAGATTTAGAAAGAGAAATGAAAGAAGCAGCAAAGAATTTAGACTTCGAAAGAGCTATGGAATTAAGAGATATTATCTTCGAAATAAAAGCATCATTATAAAATAAAAACTGCCATTAAGGCAGTTTTTTAATAATCATTTCCTTCATCAACACTAGGTGAGCAATAGAATACAAGTAAAATTATACCACCAACTATTGGAACGAAACATAATAAATATAACCATCCAGATTTGTTGATATCATGTAGTCTTCTAACACACATAGCAATACTTGGTACTAAAATTACTAAAGAAAGTACTGCAGATATAAGAGTAGTAGTAGAAGTTTGAGCATTAGGATCAAGACCTCTAGAAGAATCAATAATTCCACCAATCATTCCGCATATAAAAGCAATTATAAATAAACCTAGTATAGTAAGCCAAAAAGTTTTTCTAGAAGTACGTCCAGTAAATGTAGCATACTTTCCAAAAAATTCTTTAACCGCACTAATCATATAAAGTATCTCCTTTCTTATATTCTATTATATGAAAAAAATACTTGTTTTAAAAGACAAATCTAATAATCTTTGATATAATATCTGCTAGGTGATTTCTATGGATAAAATTATAATTAAAGGTGCAAGAGAAAACAATTTAAAAAATATTGATATTGAACTACCTAAAAATAAAATGATTGTAATGACAGGTTTATCAGGTTCTGGTAAATCTTCTTTAGCATTTGATACTATTTATGCTGAAGGAGAAAGAAGATATGTTGAGTCTCTTTCTGCTTATGCTAGACAATTTTTAGGTAACTCAAATAAACCAGATGTTGATTCTATAGAAGGATTATCACCAGCTATAAGTATAGATCAAAAAACTACATCAAATAATCCTCGTTCTACAGTAGGAACTGTAACAGAAATATATGATTATTTGAGACTATTATTTGCTAGGATTGGAACACCTATTTGCCCTAATCATAAAATTCCTATAACTTCACAATCTGTGGAGGAAATGACTAATAAAGTATTAGGTTATGATGAAGGTAGTCGTATTATAGTTTTAGCTCCTGTTATTCATGGAGAAAAGGGGACTCATAAAGATTTAATAGAAAGATTACAAAAAGATGGTTATGTAAGAATAGAAGTAGATGGAGAAACTAAAGATCTTTCTGAAGATATCAATTTAGAAAAGAATAAAAAACATAACATATCAGTAGTAATAGATAGATTAGTTATAAAAGAAGGAATTCGTACTCGTCTATTTGAAGCAATAGAACAATCTACTAAATTAGCTTCAGGTAAAGTAGTTATTAAACTATTAGGAGATAATCCAAAAGAGATAGTAATGTCAGAGTCATTCGCATGTCCTCATTGTGATTTCTCACTACCTGAACTAGAACCAAGACTATTTAGTTTTAATGCCCCTTATGGAGCATGTCCTGATTGTAAAGGTTTAGGTATCAAATTACAAATGGATCCAGACTTAGTTATTCCAGATGATTCTTTATCTATTCTAGATGGATGTATCAAACCATACGGTGATGAAGTAGAAAATATCTACTATATGAAATTATTATGTTTATGCAAACACTACAAAATAGATACAACTAAACCATTTAAGAAGTTAACTGAAAAAGAAAAGAAATTAATTTATTATGGATCAGATGAACTAATTCATATTAAATATACTACTCGTGGAGGTAATACTACTGATACATATGATTATTATGAAGGAGTATTAACTAATTTAGAAAGAAGATATATGGAAACTTCTTCTGAATGGATTAGAGATTGGTTAGAACGATTCATGATTGAAACAGAATGTGACACATGTCATGGAGCAAGACTAAATAAAGATGTTCTTCAAGTAAAAGTAGGTAATAAATCTATATTTGAAGTAACAAGTATGAGTATAAAAGAGTTGATTAAATTCTTTAAAAATATAAAATTAACAAAAGAACAAGAAAGTATCGCAGGATTACTATTAAAAGAGATTAATGATCGCTTAGATTTCTTATCTAATGTAGGATTAGAGTATCTAACTTTAAGTAGAAATGCAGGAACTTTATCAGGAGGAGAAGCACAACGTATAAGATTAGCTACTCAAATAGGATCTCGTCTTACTGGAGTATTATATGTACTAGATGAACCAAGTATAGGTCTTCATCAAAAAGATAATGAAAAGTTGATTGATTCATTACTTAAGATGAGAGACTTAGGAAATACATTAATCGTAGTAGAACATGATGAAGATACTATGAGAGCAAGTGACTACCTAGTAGATATTGGACCGGGTGCTGGAGATGCTGGTGGAGAAGTAGTAGCTTATGGTACACCAGAAGAGGTATCAAAGAATGAAAATTCTATCACTGGAATGTACTTAAGTGGTAAAAAACGAATTGAAGTTCCACAAAAGAGAAGAAAAGGCATTAAAAAATATCTAAAAATACGCGGAGCAGAAGAACATAATCTTAAAAATATTGATGTAGATATCCCACTAGGAACATTTACTTGTGTAACAGGAGTATCAGGTTCAGGTAAGTCATCTCTTATAACTGAAATACTTTGTAAAGCAATTTCTAAAGAGTTATACCACTCTAAAGAAAAACCAGGTAAATATAAAAAGATTCTTGGTATGGATAATCTTGATAAGATAGTAGTTATATCACAATCACCAATAGGAAGAACACCAAGATCAAATCCAGCAACTTATACTGGAGTGTTTGATGATATAAGAACATTATTCACAACAACTAAAGAAGCTAAAATGTTAGGCTTTGAAAAGAATAGATTCTCATTCAATGTTAAAGGTGGACGATGTGAAGCATGTCGTGGAGATGGAATTAAAAAGATAGAGATGCATTTCTTACCAGATGTATATGTACCTTGTGAAGTATGTCATGGTACTCGTTACAACAAAGAAACATTAAATATTAAATATAAAGGTAAAAATATAGCAGAAGTACTTGATATGAGAGTAACTGAAGCACTTAAGTTTTTTGAAAATGTACCTAAAATTAAACATAAATTACAAGTTCTTAATGACGTAGGACTAGGTTATATCAAACTAGGACAATCAGCTCCAACACTATCAGGAGGAGAAGCAGAACGTGTTAAATTAGCTAAAGAACTACAAAAGAAAGCAACAGGTAAAACACTATTTGTACTAGATGAACCTACTACAGGACTACATACTGATGATATATCTCGTCTCCTTGCAATTTTACAAAAAATAGTAGATAATAAAGATACAGTAGTAGTTATAGAACACAATCTTGATGTAATCAAAACAGCAGACTACATAATTGACTTAGGTCCAGATGGAGGAGATTTAGGAGGACAAATTGTCGCTACAGGTACTCCAGAAGAAATAGCTAAAGTAGAAAAATCATATACTGGACAATTCCTAAAAAGAATAATATGAGGTGCATATGAAACAAAAGAAAAAACAAATCAATAAAACTATTCAATGGTTAATATATATGGCATTATATGTCGTAATATTAATATTAATAACTAGTTTATTTGATAGTATACATATAGAAGAAAAACACTTAATAATTACATCATTTATTTTATTAGTAATATTAACCATATTAAATCAAACAGTAAAACCAATACTAGTAAGATTAACAATACCAATTACTGGTCTAACATTAGGATTATTTTATCCATTTATTAATTTATTTATATTAAAATTAGTAGACTGGATTATGGGACCATTCTTTAATATGACTAGTTTTTGGCCAGCTCTATTATTTTCATTACTATTAACAGGAGCAAACCTATTATTAGAAATGGTATTTAGAGATACAAAAAAAACATATAAAAAGATGAAAAAGAAAAATAAGAAGGATTAACTATGAACAGAGTAGCATTAGATTTAGGAATAATAAAAATATATTGGTATTCAATATTAGTATTTTTAGGTATAGTTGCTGCCTGTTTTATTATTTATAAAGAATCAAAAAAACAAAAACTAAAAACAGATGACTTAATAGATCTACTATTCTATGGATTAATATTTGGTATCATAGGAGCAAGACTTTACTATGTATTATTTAATTTAAATTATTATTTATCTAATCCATTAGAAATAATAGCTGTATGGAATGGAGGACTCGCAATCCATGGAGGTCTATTAACAGGATTATTAGTATCAATAATTTATTGTAAAAAGAAAAATATAAATCTAATTAAAATGTTAGATATTGTAGTAGTAGGAGTAATAATAGCTCAATGTATTGGTAGATGGGGAAACTTCTTTAATGGAGAAGCCTTTGGTCCAGTAACTACTCTAAATCATTTAAAAAGTTTATTAATACCTAACTTTATAATAGAAGGTATGTATATAGATGGAGCATACCATATACCTACATTCTTATATGAGTCTATTTGGTGTTTTCTAGGATTTATTATAATGATACTAATAAGAAAGATAAAAAAACTAAAAGTAGGAACACTAACTAGTTTTTATCTTATATGGTATGGAATAGAAAGATTATTTGTAGAAAGCTTAAGAACAGACTCACTTATGTTTTTCAATATAAAAATTGCTCAAGTAATTTCAATAATATTTATAATTTCAGGAATAATATTATTAATATATTCAATTAAGAAAAATAATAATTATTTAAAAACAAAATTACAAATAGAAAGAAAGTGATATTATGGATAATAAAAAAGTAGTGGTATTAGGAGGAGGAACTGGTCTATCTTATTTACTAAAAGGATTAAAGAAGTTTCCAGTTGATATTACCGCAGTAATAACAGTATCTGATAATGGTAGATCAACAGGTAAATTAAGAGAAGAATTCAACATACCTGCTGTAGGAGATATCCGTCATGTTATAACTGCTTTATCAGAGATAGATCCAACTATTATAGATATGATGTCCTATAGATTTAAGACTTATTCTGATTTAGATGGTCATGCTGTAGGTAACTTAATACTAACAGCTCTATTAGAACAAACTGGTTCTCTTCGTGAAGCAATAAAAGCTTTATCAACATTACTAGATGTTAAAGCAACTGTTCTTCCAATTTCAGAAGATAATTTAACTTTAATGGCAGAAGACGATAAAGGAAATATTGTTGAAGGAGAAGAACAAATATCTGAAGCAAATATGAAAATAAAAAGAATCTTCTATAAAGAAGATGCTAGAGTATCACAAGATGTAATTAAAGCTATAAATGAAGCAGATTTAATAGTACTAAGTATGGGTAGTTTATATACATCTATTCTTCCTAATGTAATATGTAAAGAAGTACAATTAGCGATTGCAGACTCTCATGCCAAAATAGTATATGCATGTAATGTAGTAACACAACCAGGAGAAACAGATAATTATACAGTATCTGATCATATTAAAGCTATTAATAGACATCTAAAAGAAAGAAAAGTAGATGCTGTAATCGCAGCTAATAGTAAAATGAATAAAGAAATAGTAGAAAACTATTCTAAATTAGAAAATAAAGAACCAGTAGTAATAGATTATAAAGAATTAGAAAAGTTAGGAGTAGAACTAATAGAAGATGACTTAATTATTTTAGAAGATAATTATCTAAGACATGATTCTATGAGATTAAGTTTTCTAATATATAGTTATCTAATGAAAAGATAATGTCATATACAACTACTATAAAAGATGAAATAGCTTTATCTAATGAAGAAATACAAAAACCAGAAATAATTGCAGAAACTTGTGGTTTTATAAGAAATAATAATACTATTACTAAAGGTAAAATAATATTAACTAATGAAAATATAAATATAATTAATAGAATAACTAACCACATGAAGATTCTATATCATAAGAATGTACAAAGAGATGTAATTGAGAATCTAAATTTCTCAAAGAAAGAGTTATATCAAATAACTATTGATGATGAAGATAATGAGATATTAAAAGATTTAGGTATTTTGGATGAAAATAATAACTATTTAGATAATCCACCATCTTATATACTAGATGATATGGAAACAATAAAAGCTTATTTAAAAGGAGTATTTTTAACTACAGGTAGTATTAATGATCCTAAGACTTCTAGATATCATATGGAATTATTGATATCTGAGCCTAATGAAGCAATATTTGTTCAAAGATTATTAAATACATATGAGTTAAATGCTAAAATATTAAATAGAGAAAAAGGATATATGATCTATTTAAAAGAAGCAGAAAAAATAAGTGATTTTATCAAAATACTAGGAGCAAATAAAGCAGTACTTTATTATGAAGATATTAGAATCTATCGTGATGAAAAAAATATGACTAATAGACTTAATAATTGTGAACAAGCAAATACTGATAAGATTATAGAGACAGCATCAAAACAATTAAAAGATATTGAGTTATTAGAAGAAACAGCTTCATTATCTCTTTTAGATGATAAATGTATGATAGTTGTTGAATATAGAAAAAAATATCCTGAAGCATCTCTTAAAGAGTTAGCTGATATAATATCAGAAGAAACTAATAAAAAGATTACAAAGTCAGGACTAAATCATAGATTAAGAAAAATAAAAGACTTAGCTGATAGAATTAGAAAAAATCAAAAAAAAGAAAATATGTCTACTAATATGTAAACTACTTTTTAAACCTAAAAAGTAGTTTATTTTTATGTTATAATCATTATACGAAGTAAAAGGTGGTTGATAATATGATAGAAACTGTAGAAGTAATCATTAATAAGAAGAAACATACATATAATAAAGGAATTACTTTAGAAGAAATTGCTCAAGATTATCAAGATAATTTTAAATATCCAATCGTTTTAGCAAAAATAGAAAATAGATTAAAAGAATTATCTAGTACTGTAGAAGAACCTTGTGAAATAGAATTTTTAGATTTAACATCACCAGCAGGAAATAATACACATATAAATGGTTTAGTATATGTGATGGTTTATGCTGTTAAAAAATTATATGGTAATTCTGCAAATATAATAGTAGAGCATTCACTTGATAAAGGTATTTATATAGAAACTACTTTTAAATTAACAGAGGATAAGGTAAAAGATATAAAAGAGAAAATGAAACAAATTATAGCTGAAAATAAACCAATAATTAAATCTAATGTAGATCGTATGGAAGCAAAGAAGTACTTTGAAAAAGTAGGAGATACTTCTAAAGCTGGTGTTATGAAATATAGTACAAATAACTTTGTTACTTTATATCGTCTAGGCAACTTATATAATTATTTTTATAATTTAATGCCAACATCTACAGGACAAGTAAAAGATTTTGATTTAACTTATATTAAAGGAAATGGATTAGTATTACGTTTCCCTACAGTATTTATTCAAGATAAAATTAAAAAGTATGAACATCATGAGAAATTATTCAATGCATTTAAAGAATATCGTGACTGGGGTAAAAGATTAAATATTACTACTTCAGTAGATTTAAATAGAGTAGTATCACATGGTAAGAGTAGTGATATGATTAAAATTGATGCGACTGTACAAGATCATAGAATATTAACAGTAGCAAAAGAAATAAGTGAAAAGAAAGATAATTTAAAGATTGTTTTAATCGCAGGACCATCAAGCTCTGGTAAAACAACTACATCTAAAAAATTATGTATGTATCTACAAATGTTTGGAATAAGACCTAATGTTTTAAGTATGGATGATTATTTTGTAGAAAGAGATGAAAATCCTAAAAAACCTGATGGATCTTATGATTTTGAATGTTTAGAAGCAGTAGATTTAAAATTATTTGATAAACAAATAGAACAATTATTAAAAGGAGAAGAAGTTCTTCTACCTTCATTTAATTTTACTTTTGGTAAAAAAGAATATAATAGAACAATGAAATTATATGATGATGATATCTTAGTAATAGAAGGAATACATGCTCTAGATAATAAGATACTTACTAAAATACCAAGAGAGAAAAAATATAAAATATATGTTTCTCCATTAACAGAAGTAAATGTTGATAATCATAATCGTATTTCTACTACAGATAATAGATTACTAAGAAGAATTATTAGAGATAATAGAACAAGAGGTCATTCAGTAGAAGCTACATTAGCTGATTGGCAAAACGTTAGAAATGGAGAAGAATTATATATATTCCCATATCAAGATGAAAGTGATGTTATTATAAATACAGCATCTGCTTATGAAATAGGAGTATTAAAAACATATGTAGAACCACTTCTATATTCAGTTGAAATAGATTCTCCATACTATGAAGAAGCTAAGAGATTATTAGATTTCTTAAGAGTATTCTTACCAATACCTAGTGATGCTATACCAGAAGATGCAATCATTAGAGAGTTTATTGGAGGAGGATACTTCGACGTATCATAAAAAAGAAAGTTAATTATTAACTTTCTTTTTTTATTCATAAGTCTTTTTACCTTTAACTAAATAAATGATAAATCCACCTAGAATAGCTAGTCCTAAGATAGAACCACCAATTATATAGAAAATTAGGTATGACATAGGTTTAACTTTATCATAAAATACTGTATTATCATAGTTTTCAATTCTAGATTGTTCCATTTCAATATCACTAATGTTTGAACGAAGTTCAGATTCTTCACTTTGGCAAGCAGTTGATTTTTGATACCAATTTGGATCATCCATTTTTAATGAACTACATTCTGTTTGTTTTGCTGTTAATTGCTTTTTCAATTTATCTAGTTCTGCATTATTATTAGCATATTGCTTTTCTAATTTTTCTTTATTAGCAACAGCTTGTTTATAAGCAGCATCTTCTCTTTCTTTGTTTGTATTCTTCGCATCAATTTGTTTAAATAATCCAATACCTGCAAAAACTAAAGCAATAATTAGTCCACCAATAAATACTTTCCATGGTAATGTAATACCCTTTTTATTTTCCATATCTTTTCCTCCTTATTATAATAATTATACTAATAAACAAAGCAATATACAATATAGTTGTTTATTCTTTTTTATAGTTAAATAACTTTGTAAAGTACATATTTTTTTGTAATGATATATTGAAAGAAATTTTATAAAAATATATAATTAATGTGTATAAGGAGGAATAAAAATGGTAAGAGTGGCTATAAATGGATTCGGAAGAATCGGAAGATTATGCTTTAGATTAATGGAAGAAGATCCTGATTTTGAAATAGTAGCAATCAATGATTTAACTGATGCAGAACAACTAGCTTATTTATTAAAATATGATACTAATCATAGATGTTATCGTATTGATGATATCTCATTTAAAGGAGATCAAATAATAGTAGGTAAAAAGAAAATAAAAGTTTATGCTGAAAAAGAACCAGAAAAACTACCTTGGAAAGATTTAGATGTAGATGTAGTTATGGAATGTACTGGTCATTTTACTGATAAGGATAAAGCTATGGCTCATATTAAAGCTGGAGCTAAAAAAGTAATTATTTCAGCACCTGCTAAAGGAGATTTAAAAACTATAGTTTATAATGTTAATCACAAAACATTAAAAGGAGATGAACAAATTATTTCAGCAGCATCTTGTACAACCAACTGTTTAGCACCTGTAGTAGCTGTATTAGATAAAGTGTTCACAATAGAAAAAGGATATATGACTACTGTTCATGCTTATACTAATGATCAAGCAACATTAGATATTCCACATGCAAAAGGAATTAATGCACGTCGTGGTAGAGCAGCAGCAGCAAATATCGTTCCAACTTCAACAGGAGCAGCTTCAGCAATCGGTAAAGTTTGCCCAAGTTTAGAAGGAAAAATGAATGGTATCGCAATGCGTGTTCCAGTACCAACAGGATCAGTTATAGATTTAGTTTTAGAATTAGGTAGAAATACTACAGTTGGAGAAGTAAATAATGTATTAAAAACAGCTCAAAATGAAACTCTACAATTTACTATGGATCCAGTTGTATCAAGCGATGTTATTTCTAGACGTTGTGGTTCACTAGTAG
The DNA here is from genome assembly GCA_947168485.1 of uncultured Bacillota bacterium. Taxonomy (GTDB): domain Bacteria; phylum Bacillota_I; class Bacilli_A; order RF39; family UBA660; genus RUG343. The sequence continues at coordinate 12,912 of CAMVLZ010000011.1, forward strand.
ATGGACAATTAACAGATATTCTAGAAGTAGATGGAAAACAATTAGTAAAAGTAATAGCTTGGTATGATAATGAAATGAGTTATACTGCTCAAATGGTAAGAACAGCTAAATACTTAATGGAAATTTAAGAGCCTAAGGCTCTTTTTAATTTGCAAAAACAATAACTTTGTGTTAATATAGTCATAAAATTTAGGGGAATTATCCCCTAAATTTTATAAATCATGTTATACTTAATTAGAAGGAGAATAATATGAAGACATTAAAAGATTTAAATATAGAAAATAAAAAAGTATTACTAAGATGTGATTTTAACGTACCATTAAAAGATGGAGTTATTCAAGATGATACAAGAATAGTAGCATCACTAAAAACAATAAAATATATAATGGAGAAAAATGCTAAATTAATTATCTTTTCACACCTAGGAAGAGTAAAAGAAGAAAAAGATATAGAAGAGAATAATTTATTACCAGTAGCAAAACGTTTATCTGAACTACTAGGTAAAGAAGTAATCTTCTCAGAAGCAACAAAAGGTAAAGAATTAGAAGAGAAAATTGATAGTATGAATGAAGGAGATGTTCTACTAGTTCAAAATACTAGATATGAAGATCTAGATGGTAAAAAAGAAAGTGGAAACGATCCTGAATTAGGAGCATATTGGGCATCACTTGGAGATTGCTTTGTAAATGATGCGTTTGGTACTCTACATAGAGCACACGCTTCAAACGTAGGTATTGCTTCTCATATGGAAGGAAAATCTTGCTTTGGATTCCTAGTAGAAGAAGAACTAACTGCCCTACAAGTTTTAGATGAACCTGAAAGACCATTTATGGTAGTGTTAGGAGGAGCTAAAGTTGCTGATAAGATTGGGTTAATTGATAATTTAGCAACTAAAGCAGATAAGATATTAGTAGGTGGAGGTATGAGTTATACTTTCTTAAAAGCAAAAGGATTAAATATAGGAAAATCTCTATTAGATGAAGAAAATATTGAATTCTGTAAAGAAGTATTATCTAAATATGGAGATAAAATAGTTTTACCTGTAGATAATGCTGTTACTAATGAATATACTGATACTGAAGAATATAGAGTTAAAGATATAGAAGAATTAACAGAAGAAGAAATGGGTCTAGATATTGGTCCAAAGTCAGTTGAATTATTTAATAATACTTTAAAAGAAGCAAAAACAGTTATATGGAATGGACCATTAGGAGTATATGAATTTGAAAAGTATCGTAAAGGTACTGAAGAAGTATTAAAAGGATTAGTTGATAATAACATTAAAACTATTCTAGGAGGAGGAGACGTAGTTGCCGCAGCTTCATCATGTAATTTAAAAGATAAAGTATATCATGCATGTACCGGTGGAGGCGCAACATTAGAATACTTAGAAGGAAAAGTATTACCAGGAATAGATTGTATTAAATAGGAGTGTTAAAATGACTAAATCTAAGATAATAAATATTGCTAATAAAAATAATAAATATCATAAGATGCTATTTAATAAGTTAGAAGAAAAAATTGGACCTAATGCGCCCAATTTTCTTAATGACTTAGAAACAAATGATCCAAATATTACAAAAGAAATTATATTTATTACAGAAAATGATGAAATAGAAGATATGTGTTTTATAAAAGGATATAATGATCTAAAAGATTGTGATATTTATTTTGATAAAAATATCTTACTAAAAGAAAATTATCTTAGTAATATAGAAGAATATTTAAAAGAAATATTAGATATGAAAACAATAAAACTACATCTTAAGAAGTCACAACATATGAATAAATTAACTAAATTTGGTTATGAAGATTTAGGTAATATAGATGATGAAATAGTATTATTAAAAGATATAAGTGAAAATGAAATAAAAAAAGAAAAGAGGTCAAGAAGATGAGAATAGGTTTATTCGCAGATACATACCCTCCTCAAATAAATGGCGTTTCTACATCAGTACAAATGTTAAAACATGCACTAGAAAAAGAAGGACACACAGTATATGTAATAACATCAAATAATGAGTCTGCTTTTAAATATAAGTATGATGAACAAGAAAAAGTATTAAGAGTACCAGGAATAAAAACAGGTCTATATGACTATAGATTATCTAGAATATACCCAGTACACTTAAGAAAATTCATAAAATCATGGAATTTAGAAGTTATCCATTCTCATCATGAATTTGGTATAGGAATAATGGCAAGATTACTTGCTAAAGAATTAAATATTCCATTAGTACATACTCTACATACAATGTATGAAGATAACTTAGAAATAATGACAAAAGGTCATTTTGAAAAAACAAGTAAAAAATTATTAGAAGAATTTACTAATATATTTTGTGATAAAACTTGTAATGAATTAATTGTACCTACTACTAAAGTATATTCACTTTTAAAGGATAAATATGGATTTACTAGAAATATTCATATTATACCAAGTGGTATTGAAACAGAAAGATTTTATATAGAAAATCTTGATATGAAATTAGTAGATCAAATAAAGAAAGAAATAGGTATAAAGAAAAGTGATAGAGTATTAGTCTATTTAGGAAGAATTGGTCCAGAAAAAAGTATAGATTTCTTAATAAAAGCAATGCCAAAACTATTAAAGAAAAATAAAAATATTAAATTATTAATAGTTGGACCAGGTCCTGAAGAAAAGAATCTACAAAAATTAGCTAAACAATTAAATGTAGACAAAGAATGTATATTCACAGGAGGAGTTCATTGGGAAGATGTTCCATACTATTATGCTTGTGGAGAAATATTAGTAACAGCATCTACTTATGAAACACAAGGACTAACTTTAGTAGAAGGAATGGCTACATCTCTAGCACCTGTATGTATAAATGATCCTGCTTTAATAAGTTGTGTAACTGATAAAATAAATGGTTTAGTATTTAATAATGAAGAAGAATATATAGATAAAATATTAAGTTTATTAAAAGATAAAAAATTATTAACAGAGATTCAAACAAATGCTAGACGTAGAGCAGAAGATTATTCATCAAAAGCATATGCATTAAAAGTATTAGAAGTATATAAAGAAGCTATGAAATCAAAGAAAATAAAAGATAATAAGAATATAGTCAATAGAATAGTTAACAGAATAAAAGGAGGAGACAATGATAGTAGCACTAAACAATAAAAGTAATTTAACAAAAGAAGAATTTATAAAGTATTTAGAAGAACTAAGTACAATCAATACAAAACATAAAATGATACTATGTCCAAGTAGTATTAATATTTCATTATTTAATTTAGATAATATTTCTTTAGGAGCTCAAAATGCTAGTAACAATGTCGCAGGAGCTCATACTGGAGAAATAAACTCTAAACAATTAAAAAGCTATAATGTAGATTATTGTTTAGTAGGACATAGTGAAAGAAGAGAAGAGCAACATATTACATCTCAAGATACTAATAAAAAGATTAGACTATTAATAGATGATAATATTACACCTATACTATGTGTAGGAGAAACAAAAGAACAAAGAATACATAATAATTATAAAGCTGTTATTAAAGAAGAAATACTAACTGCTATAGAAGGATTATCAGATAAAGAAGTAGAAAAGATAATAATAGCTTATGAACCAATATATTCTATAGGTACAGGTATAATACCTAGTAATGAAGAAATAATAGAAGTATTAAATATTATTAAAAGTATTTTACCTACTAATAAGATATTATATGGTGGAAGTGCTAATGAAGATAATATTGATACATTAAAAGAAATAGATGAAATAGATGGATTCTTACTAGGAGGATTAAGCTTAAAAGTTGATAAATTAAAATTATTTTTAGAAAAAATTTAAAAAAAATAAAAGAGGGGTAGAGGGAATATGAATTTAAGCGATGAAGAGGCTTACTCGATTAGGGAGTTAACTAACTCCCAAGTAATCGAATTAATAAGCAATCTAGATATAAAACCATTGCTTATTTTAACTAAAGAAAATAATTTTACAATAGAAGAAGACATAATAAACGTATTAAGAAAATTAGGAGTACCAAATTACTTAAAAGGATATAATTGTTTAGTAAAAAGTATATTAAAGATGATCGAATTAGGTCTAGATATACCTATTACTAAAGAATTATATCCTTTAGTGGCTAAAGAACTAAATATGAGTAATACTCAAGTAGAAAAAGATATGAGAAAAGCTATAGAAGTAACATGGTCTAATATAGATCCAGATATAGTAGATAGATTATTTGGATATACTATTAATGTGAATAAAGACCATCCAACTAACTCACACTTTATAATCACAATCTCAAAATATATACTAAATAAACACAAAAGAATTGACTAAAAGGAAAAATAAAAGTATACTTATTTTAGAAAAATAGTTGGGAGGATACTATTTATGGAACGAAAAATAGATAAATTTTTTCATAAATGGAAGAATGATCTAATAAGAAAACCACTTATATTATATGGACCTAAACAAGTAGGAAAGACTTTTTCTGCTCTAAAGTTTGGTGAAAAAGAATATAAGAACATAGCTTATTTTAATACTGATAATAATAAAGAGTTATTATCTCTATTTAAGAAAGAAAGACAAGCTGATAGATTGATTTTAAATTTATCTTTAATTTGTGGAGAAACTATTCTTCCTGATGATACACTTTTAATATTTGATAACTTAGATGAAGGAATAATTGCTAAAGGATTAAAAGTACTAACAACACATCATGTTATTGGTATAACTTCACGTAGAAGTATCTTACAAGAATTAAAAGGAGAAGAATATCAATTTAAAGGAATGTTCCAATTAGATTTTGAAGAATATCTAATTGCTCATAATGAAAAATCATTAGCTGAATTAATAAAAGATTCATATACTAGAAGAAAAACTTGTCCATTTCATAAAGTAGCTATGGATTATTTCCAAAAGTATATAATGACAGGTGGAATGCCAGAAGTAGTAAATGCTGACTTAAAGGATGCTAATGATTATGAATTAGATGCTATTAAACAAAAGATAATTGATGTATATGAAAAAGAAGTAATATTTAATAAAACGTTAATAGATATACCTAGATCATTAGATGTAATAGAATCTATACCTAGTCAATTAAATAAGAAAAACAAAAAATTCCAATATGGAACAATTAAAACAGGTAGTAGACAAAAAGATTATGAAAAATCAATTAAATACTTAGTTGATAATCAATTAGTATATAGATCATTCAAAGTAAAAGAAGTAAAATCACCATTAACTTCATGCAAAATAAAAGATAGTTTTAAATTATACTTTCCAGATGATGGATTACTATTTACTATGTTACATTTAAATTATAAGAAGTTAATGACAGATGATGATATAAAAGAATTATTATATGAAAATCATATAGCTAAAACATTAACAGAAGGTGGCTATTCATTATACTATTACCAATCAGAAGGTAAAGCAGAAGTTAACTTTGTAGTTCAAAATAGACAAGGTACAATCATACCTATAGAAATAATTACAAAGAAAGACTCTAAAGCAAAATCTTTATCAGTACTAATGTCTAAATACATAGTACCTCAAGGAATACGTATAACTGAGAATAACTTCTCAACAAAAAAGGATATTAGATATATCCCAATATATGCAACATTCTGTCTAAATGAAAATCAATAAAAAAGAGCGAATTAATCGTTCTTTTTTTTACCAACCAGTGATTTCTTTAAGTTCATAGTGATCAATTTTTTTAACGTCATCAGAACAAATAGCTTTAAATTTCCATGTTCCATTAGCATTTAGTCCACTATTATTATCTAAGCAAGTACCTATAGTATTGCCTTCCTTATCAAAAGTGGTAAAAGAAACTTGAACATATGAAAAATCTTTATCTCTATTATTTTTGATTCTACCCTCTATATACATAAAATATTCATTTGATTCATCTGATACTTTATGATCTAGCAATGTAAATTTTTCAGCAACGGATTTAGTAGAACCACCTTCTTTTTTCTTAGAAGATTCACTGCTAGAAGAATCAGAGTCACTGACACTAGCAAGTATTATACAAACAACTAAGATTATAAGTAAAATTACCCACCAAGGAGTACCAACAAGTTTAGATCCACATTTAGGACATTTTTTAGCCTCCATTGCTATTTCTTCTTTACAAAATCGACAAGTCTTAGTTTTCTTATCTTTCTTCTCCATTTTTCAAACTCTCCTTTCTACCTAAATATTATCACAAAGTATTCAAAAATGAAATACAAAAAGTATTTAAAAATAGAATATATAAAAAACAGTTATATTATAATAAAATTTCCTTATAAAGGGAGTGATAATATGTCTAAATTTGAACCCACTAAGAATGAAAAATTAGTTATTTCAATAAGAATTGATAAAGAAAAATTAAATATAATAGATGAAATAGCTAAAAGAACAGATATAAGTAGAAATGAAGTAATTAATCAATGTTTAGAATATGCAATTAATAATTCTGATTTTAAAGATATAGATAAATATATAAATGAAAATAGTCATTAATATGACTATTTTTTGATATAATAATCTTAAGAGGTGATTCTATGCTTGGATACAATGAACATGTATATTTAAGTGTATCTGATGTAATTAATAAAGAAGGAGAAAAATATATAATTAATATGTCACTACCGAATGATTTTAAATATATTTCTTTTCCTGATGACGTAATAGAAGTTACTTTAAGTGAAATAGAACAAAAAGATCATAATAAAAGGTATAATTCATTTAATATTTTAGTAGGAAATGTCTCTACATTAGAAAAATTATATGAAGATAATCAATCTATAGTAATATCTGATTTATTAAAGGATAATAATTGCATACAAGTTGATGATATACTTTGTTATTATAAAGATGAAGAAAATAACTGTGTAATATTTTCTAAAGTAGAAGATGGTGACATGGTAGTAAAAGATATAGATGAATTAGAAGAAAAACTTATGGATATTTCTACTGACTTTGAAGAAATACAAAAAGGTATAAAAAGAATTAAAAGATATGTATATAAGAAGTAACTATTAGTTACTTTTTATTATATAATGTAGATAGAGGTGATTATGTGAAAAGAATTATATTTCATATTGATGTTAATAATGCTTTTTTATCATGGTCTGCCATAAAGATGTTAAATGAAGGATCAGAAATAGATATTAGAACAATACCTTCTGTAATAGGAGGAGATGAATCATCTAGACATGGTATAGTTCTAGCAAAATCACCTGTAGCAAAAAAATATGGTATAAAAACAGCTATGTCTCTATATGAAGCAAGAAAACTATGTAAAGATTTAAAAACTTATAAATCTGATTATAAATGGTATAAAGAATGTTCAGATAAACTAATGAATTACTTAAGTAATTATTCACCAACACTAGAGCAATTCTCTATAGATGAATGTTTCATAGATATGACGGGTACAAACTATTTATATAAAGATTATAAAGAATTAGCTAATAATATAAAAAATGACATTAAGAAGAACTTTGGTTTTACAGTTAACATAGGTATCGCGAATAATAAATTATGTGCTAAGATGGCATCTGACTTTGAAAAACCTGATAAAGTTCATACACTATTTTCAGATGAAATAGTAAAAAAACTATGGCCTCTACCAGTAGGTGATTTATTCATGGTAGGTAAAAGTACTGTAGAAAAACTAAATAAAATGAATATTAATACAATAAATGATTTAGCTCATACTGATATTAAAAAGTTAGAAAAAGTATTTAAAAATCAAGCTAAGTCACTACATGATGCAGCCTGGGGAATAGATGATTCAGAAGTAGAAAGTGAAAAAAGAAAAAGAAAGAGTATAAGTACTGAATCAACTCTTCCAAATGATGAAAATGATAGAGATAAATTAAAAGAAATATTATTCTCTCAATGTATAGAAGTAGGAAGAACATTGCGTAATAAGAAAATGTATGCTAAAACAATAGGTATTATTTATAAGGACTTCAAGTTTAGAAAATCATCTAATCAAACTACAATAGATAATCCTACTAATGATGATAAAGAAATATATAAAGTAGTTACTGATTTATTTGATTCTACTTATAACGATGAATATATTAGATTAATTGGAGTAAAACTATCTAATTTACAAGAATCTAGAGAAACTCAAATATCATTATTTGATGAAATTAATGAAGAAACTAATACAGTTCAAGATACAATAGATAAAATAAATAATAAATTTGGAAAAAACATAGTAGAACCAGCTTCATTAAAAATAATAAATAAAGACAAGAGGTGAAATAATGGAATTTATTTTCAAAGATATAGACAATTTAACAGAAGATGAATTATTAGAATTATTAGATCAAAATAAAGAGATTTCTAACGATAAAAAAAAGAGAATTAACAAATTTAAGTAATGTTAAAAATAAAAAGAAAATAGAAATTATTACACCTAAAAAAGAGTTTACTGTTCCAAAAGAATCTATAGAAACAAAAGAAGTAATAATAGATGATTTAGATGATGAAACAGATGAATTTGAAGATAAAATAGATTTCTATTTATCAGAATTAAGAAAACTAGATATTAAAGAAACAGATGATATATTAGATTCTCTTCCTACAAGAAATAATTATGATTATAAAAAGATAATACTAAGACTTATTATGGAATTTAAAAAAGATATAAATGATATTAATAGTATTATTAAAAAAGAAGAATTATCTAAAAAAGAATTAATAGATTTAAAAAATGAAATAAATACTAATAATAAGATGATATCTCTATTAAAAGAATCACTTGAATATAAAGAAGAAGAAAAAGAAGAACATAAACAAAAGAATAATCTATTCTTCTCAACAACACCCTCAGGAAATGTTAGAGTTATAGAAGAATTAGAAAGTATTGCGGATGAGTATTATCCGTTATTTCAAGAACTATTTGAATCTATAGAAGATGGTAGCTTTAAAGGAATAAAAAGATTTACTAATAATAATGAATTAAAAGGTGCATTAGAGGTTAGAGCGCCTAAAGTTAGAATAGTATTTACTAAATTAAGTAAAAATAATTATATGGCTGTAACTGCTTTTACAAAGAAACTAAATATGAATAGAGGTTATATTGTACCAATAAAATTAAAATACTTAGAGTATAAAAAAGAAGAAAAGAAAATGAAAGAATTAGTTGATGATCCTGATTTTATTATGAAAAATCAAGAATACAAAGAGAAATTATATTCATTATTAGGTAATAAAAAGAAGAAGGTTAAATAATTATGACAAGAGAAGAATTAAAAAAATATTCTTATAATAAAATTAAAGAGTTAAATGAATTATTATCAGTTGAATCTCCTGAGTTAGAATTTTATGAATCATTTTTTAGGGAGGGTCAATTTAATAATAAAAAGAGATTATTGAATCTAACATTTTCTAAATTATTAATAGCCTTTTTAGGAACTACTGAAGTATGTGAAGATTTTGATCATATGAAATTAGATTGTATTAGTATCAGTCAAGCTTTAAATGAAGTTTCTTTTGAAGAATTACATATTGCTTTAGAAGAAATAGAAGATTATATTAATAAAACTCCTAGACAAGAAAGAATGAAAAAGAAATTATTTTCTAAGAAAAATAATGGAGAAAAGGAAATATTTGATTACCTAGTAAGATTTAATAAAAACTTTTTTTCTCAGAGTAGATTAGAATTAACTGCTAAATATATTAATGAATATGAACATGCTATGATAGATGCTCTTTTTGTAGCTGCTCCAGCAAATATGTTTGAAAAAATAAAAAAAGATATAGATAAAAAATTACCTGATAATATTCCTGAAAAAGAAAGAGAAAAAAGGCTTTTAAATATGATAAGTGATAAAGTAAACTTTAAAGCCTTTGATAAATGTATGATGATGATGAAAGCTCATTATGCTAAATTACAAAATAAAAAAAATGAGAATATTAAATCAATTCAAAAAGATATAAGAGGATATGAAAAAGTCATAAGAGAAATAGATGAATTATTTAGTGTAGAAGAAATTACAGATTATAAATCATTTATAAAGAATATTACAGATGAAAATGTAAGAAGAGATATATTAAAACTTGTTTATAATCATAATAAAGAATATTATGAGAAATTAACTAGAGAACATAAAATGATAAATGAAGATACAAAACTACATTATTATGCATTACTAGAAAAGTATAATATAGAAAAAGGTGATGTAGATATCTATCAAATAATGCAACAAGAATATGAAGATTTTGCAGAGTCTATTAAAGAATTAAATAAAATTAATAATAATAAAGATTTTATTATCAAAGGATTACAAGAAAGTAATTTAGAAAGAATAAAAGAAATAGTTAATTTAAAAGAAAAAGGAATAATAGAACCTGATAAGATCTATGAAAATGCAGATATATTAGAATTAGATAGTGAAAAGTATAAAAAGATAAATAATAGTATTAATACTATAAGTGATAAAGGTATTAATCCATCTATATTTGGAAAAGAAATAGAAATATTAATTAATGATGAAACTCTTAAAACTAATTTAAATATAATAGAAGATAATAATTATATTCAACAATTAAAAAATACTGAAAAACATGATTTTTTACTTAATGATAATCTAAAAGAGAAGATAGATTTATTATATGAATTAAATATAAATAAGTTTGCTAAAGATGATTTAGATATCTTAAATGAAGAAAATTATGATAGGATTAGAGTCTTAAATGAAATAGATTATAAGATAGAAACAAAGGAAGAACTTGTTGATATACTTAGAAATGACAACTTCCCAATACCTGATAATAAGATAAAAGATTATATTTCTAAAACAAAATAAAATGCAACTAAATAAAAAGTTGTATTTTTTTTGTAAAAAATGTTAAAAAACGCTTGAAATATAATAAAAGTATGATATACTTATAGACGTGACTGCTTAGATGTGCGAGGTTGTCGATACGCCAGGTTAAGTTGTTAATTAGTTTAAAAGAAAAACTACAAAAATAACTAAAAAACTGGTTTTTCGGGTTTTCGTACGGAGCAAGTCTATACTCGATATAGGCGAAAGGAGGATTTTTTAATGTCAAAAGAAAAAGTTCGTATTAAAATTAAAGCTTACGATCATAGAGTCTTAGATACAGCAGCAAAGAAAATTGTTGAAACTGTAAAAAGAACTGGCGGAGAAATATCTGGACCTGTTCCACTTCCAACTGAAGTTGAAAAGTTCACTATTTTAAGAGCTGTTCACAAATATAAAGATTCTCGTGAACAATTTGAAATGCGTACACACAAAAGATTAATTGATATCAAAAATCCAAGCAAGGAGACTATTGATGCATTAGCTCATTTAGATTTACCAAGCGGAGTAGATATCCAAATTAAAACAATATCTAAATAGGAGGAAAATTAAATGAAAGGAATCTTAGGTAAAAAAATCGGAATGACTCAAGTATTTACTGAAGAAGGTAAATTAATTCCGGTTACTGTAGTTGAAGTGGAACCTAACGTTGTTTCACAAATCAAGACAGTAGAAAAAGATGGTTATGATGCTATCCAATTAGCAACTGGTACTACTAAAGAAAAACATAGCAACAAACCAAAGATGGGTCACTTAAAGAAAGCTAATACTGAACCTAAGCGCTTCTTAAAAGAAATTAGAGGAGTTAACGTTAGTGATTACACTTTAGGTCAAGTATTAAAAGCTGAAGACGTATTTGTTTCAGGTGAAGTTGTAGATGTAACTGGAACAAGTAAAGGAAAAGGTTTCCAAGGTGTAATTAAACGTTGGAATCAATCACGTGGACCAATGGGACATGGTTCTCAATATCATAGAGGTGTTGGTTCACTAGGTACAATGTTACCAATGCATGTTATTAAAGGTAAAAAGATGCCTGGACACATGGGTAATGTACAAACAACAATTCAAAATCTTGAAATTGTATCAATCGATACAGAAAATAATGTCATTTTAATAAAGGGAAATATTCCTGGACCAAAGAAATCATTTGTTATGATTCGTGAAGCTGTTAAAGGTGCTAAAACTAACGATGAATACAAGCTTGTATCATACGTTACTGAAGAACCTGAATCTGTTGAAGTAACTGAAGAAACTACTGAAGCTCCAGTTGAAGCTGAAGAAGTAAAAGAAGAAAAAGTTGCTGAAGAAACAGCTGAATAAAAATCATCACACTAGATAACATGGAAATATTAAAGTGATGAAAGGAGGATTTACGGATGAAAAAGGCTAAACTTTTTAATATAAAAGGTGAAGAATTAAAAGACATTAATTTAAAAGATGAAATATTTGGTATTGCTCCAAATGCAAATGTTCTAAGTGATGCTATTATTTTAAATTTAGCGGCATTAAGACAAGGAACACATAAAACTAAAAATCGTTCTGAAGTTCGTGGTGGTGGAAGAAAGCCATACAGACAAAAAGGAACAGGAAATGCTCGTCAAGGTTCAAGAAGAGCAGTTCAATGGGTAGGTGGAGGAAGATATGGTACTCCAGTACCTAGAGATTATTCTATTAAACAAAATAGAAAAGAAAGAAGATTAGCATTATTAAGTGCGTTATCAGAAAAAGCAGCTGATAAAGAAATTATGGTAGTTGATAATTTTAAATTAGAAACTCCTAAGACTAAAGAAATGGTAGAAGTATTAACTAACTTAAAAGTTAATGATAAAAAAGTTTTAATCGTAGCTAAAGAATTAGATGAAAATGTAATCTTAGCTTCAAGAAACTTAGGAAATATCATTTTATTAGAAGCTGATGAAATTAATGTACTTGATATAGTAGCAACTAACGTTATGATTGTTACTGAAGATGCATTAAAAGAAATAGAGGAGGTGCTTAAGTAATGAAAGACACTAAATATTTAGAAATAATTAAAGCACCAATTATTACTGAAAAATCTGAAAATATGAGAAGTGAAGGTAAATATACTTTCTTAGTATCAGAAAAAGCTAATAAGATTGAAATTAAAGATGCTATTGAAAAGTTATTTAATGTTCATGTTAAAACATTAAGAACTATTACTATTAAAACTAAAAAGAAACGTGTTGGTCGTTATACTGGACTAACTAATCGTGGAAAGAAAGCAATTGTTACTCTAGCAGAGGGCGAAACAATTGATCTTGGTTAGAAGGAGGATTAAATTATGGCAATTAAAAACTATAAACCTACTACACCAGGTCTAAGAAAAATGAGTACTCTAGTTAATACTGAAATTACTAAGTCAACTCCAGAGAAAAGCTTAACAGTAACTAGAAAGAAAAATTCTGGACGCAATAATCAAGGTAAAATTACAGTTCGTCATCAAGGTGGCGGAGTAAAAAGAAAATATCGTATTATTGATTTCAAGAGAAATAAATTCGATGTACCTGGAACAGTAGCAAGTATTGAATATGATCCAAACAGAACTGCAAATATTGCTTTAATCAATTATGCAGATGGAGAAAAAAGATATATTATCGCTCCAAAGAACTTATCTGTTGGAGATCAAATTATGTCAGGTGAAAATGCTGACATTAAACCAGGAAATGCATTACCAATTATGTCAATTCCTGTAGGTACTGTAATTCATAATATAGAACTTCGTCCTGGTAAGGGTGGAGAATTAGCAAGAAGTGCTGGTACTTCAGCTCAAATATTAGGAAGAGAAACAAATTATGTATTAGTAAGATTATCAAGTGGTGAACAAAGAAAAGTTCTAGGAACTTGTATGGCAACTGTTGGAGAAGTTGGAAATGAAGACTCTTCATTAGTTAAAATAGGAAAAGCTGGACGTAAACGTCATATGGGTATTAGACCAACAGTACGTGGTTCTGCAATGAACCCTAATGACCATGCTCACGGTGGTGGTGAAGGACGTGCACCAATCGGACGTAAACAACCAATGACACCTTGGGGCAAACCTGCACTTGGTATTAAGACTCGTAAGAAAAAAGAATCTGATAAGATGATCTTACGTCGTCGTAATAAGAAATAATAAGAAAGGAAGATAAACATGGCAAGAAGTTTAAAAAAAGGACCTTTCGCTGATGAGAAGCTATTAAAAAAGGTTAGAGAATTAAATAATTCTGGAAAAAAAGAAGTCATTAAAACTTGGTCTCGTCGTTCAACTATTTTCCCTGATTTTATTGGACATACATTTGCAGTTCATAATGGTAAAGAATTCATACCAGTATATGTTACAGAAGACATGGTAGGACATAAATTAGGAGAGTTTTCATTAACTCGTAAATTCGGTGGACACGGAAAAGACAAATAATAATGACTAGGGAGGTAAATTATGGAAGCAAAAGCAACTGCTAAGGGAGTTAGAATATCACCTTATAGAGCTAGATTAATTGCTACATTAATTCGTGGTAAACAAGCAAGTGATGCTCTAGCAATCTTAGAAAATGTTAATAATAAAGCTGCTAAACTTACTAAAAAAGTATTAGATTCTGCAATTGCTAACGCTGTTAACAATGAAAATGCAGATGCAAATACTTTATATATTAAGGAAGCAAGAGTAGATGCAGGTCCAACATTAAGACGTCACAAATTTGATTCACGTGGACGTATTGGACATAAAGATCATAGAACTAGTCACATTAATATCGTAGTGGCTACAAGAAACTAATAAGGAGGAAACAAGTATGGGACAAAAGGTAAGTCCTCATGGACTAAGACTTGGTATCAATAAAGATTGGGATGCTAAATGGTATGCTAATAAAAATGATTTCGCTGATTTCTTAGCAAAAGATATTAAGATTAGAGAATATTTATTCAATAACTTAAAAAATGCTGGAATCGCTAAAGTTGAAATCGAAAGAAATGGTAAGAAGACTGAAGTTGTTATCCATACTTCTAAACCAGGTGTTATGATCGGATCTGGTGGAGAAGAAATTGAAAAATTAACTAAGAACTTATCAAAATTAGTAGATGAAAATGTTAGAATTTCAATTGTTGATATTAAGAAAGTAGATTTAAATGCTCAACTTGTAGCAGATTCTATTGCTAATCAAATTAGTAACAGAGCATCATTCCGTATGGCTCAAAAGAGAGCTATAAGAAACGCTATGAGAGGTGGAGCTAAAGGAATTAAAACTTTAGTATCTGGACGTTTAGGTGGAGCTGAAATGGCTCGTGGTGAAGGATATAAAGAAGGAGTAATTCCACTTCATACATTAAGAGCAGATATAGATTATGGTACAGCAGAAGCTGATACTACTTATGGAAAGATCGGAGTAAAAGTTTGGATTTACAAAGGTGAAATCTTAAACAAAAAGAATAGAAAAGAAGAAAAGAAAGAAACTAAGGCTAACAAAGAGGGAGGTAATTAATATGTTAATACCATCAAGAACTAAGTATCGTCGTGTACATAGATTACCTTACGAAGGAAGAGCAAAAGGAAATAGAGAAGTAAAATTTGGTGAATATGGACTTCAAGCTAAAGAAGGTGCTTGGATTACTAATAATCAAATTGAAGCAGCTCGTATCGCAATGACACGTTATATGAAACGTGGAGGTAAGGTATGGGTAAACATCTTCCCACACATGCCTTTAACTAAAAAACCTATCGGAACTCGTCAAGGAAAAGGTAAAGGTAATGTTGAAGCTTGGGTAGCTGTTGTTAAAGAAGGAAAAGTTATGTTTGAGGTAGCTGGTGTAAGCGAAGCAGTAGCAAGAGAAGCTTTACGTTTAGCATCACACAAACTACCAGTTAAATGTAAATTTGTTAAGAAAGAAAACGGTGGTGATAGTAATGAAGGTTAATGAAATAAGAGAGTTATCAACTGAAGAAATCAATGATAAATTAGTTGAAACAAAACAAGAATTATTTAACTTACGTTTCCAACAAGCAACTGGAAACTTAGAAAAACCTTCTAGACTAAGAGAATTAAGACATACCGTTGCTAGAATGAAAACTGTATTAAAAGAACGTGAAGAAGCAAACGAAAGTGTTGCTAAGTAGAGGAGGGATTAAAGTGGAAAAGAAAAGTAAAGAATTAACAGGAAAAGTAGTTAGTGATTCTAATGATAAAACAATAACTGTATTAGTAGAAACTTATAAAGTCCATCCAATCTATCACAAAAGAATTAAAAGTTCTAAAAAATATTGTGTACATGATGAAAAAAATATTGCTAAAGTTGGAGATACTGTACGTATAGTTGAAACTAGACCATTATCAAAAACTAAGCATTTCTATTTAAAAGAAATTGTTAAAAAAGCAGTTATAATTTAACGCTTTGAATGAAGGAGGAATAATTTATGGTACAACAAGAATCTCGTTTAAAAGTTGCTGACAATTCTGGTGCTCGTGAATTATTAGTAATTAGAGTATTAGGTGGAAGCACTGTTAAAACAGGAAATATTGGTGATGTTGTAGTAGGAACAGTTAAAAAAGCAATTCCTAACTCACCATTAGCAAAAGGAAAAGTTGTAAAAGCTGTTATCGTTCGTACTCGTCAAGGCGTTCGTCGTGATGATGGAAGTTATATTAAGTTCGATGACAATGCATGCGTAATCATACGTGATGACAAGAGTCCAGTTGGTACTCGTATCTTTGGACCAGTAGCAAGAGAACTTCGTGATAAAGATTATATGAAAATTGTTTCTTTAGCAAACGAAGTATTATAAGAGGAGGATAAATATGAACTTTAAAGT
Source organism: uncultured Bacillota bacterium (assembly GCA_947168485.1). Classification (GTDB taxonomy): domain Bacteria; phylum Bacillota_I; class Bacilli_A; order RF39; family UBA660; genus RUG343. Next base: position 29,540 of record CAMVLZ010000011.1, read on the forward strand.
TGGAGATGAAGTTGTAGTTATCGCTGGTGAAGATAAAGGTAAAAAAGGAAAAATAATTAAAACTTTTAAAGATGAAAATAAAGTAATCGTTGAAGGTGTTAGAATTCAAAAGAAACATCAAAAAGGAAACGGTCAAGAGACTGGTGGAATCATTGAAATCAATGGTAAAATTGATGCTTCAAATGTAATGATTATTGATCCTAAAACTAAAAAGAGAACTAGGATAGGACATACAACTGATAAAAATAATAAAAAAGTAAGAGTCGCAAAAAAATCTGATGCGAAATTAGATTAAGTGGAAGGAGGACAATTATGAACCGCCTAAAAGAAAAATATATAAATGAAGTAGTTCCAAGCTTAATTAGTAAATATAACTATTCAAGTAGAATGGAAACACCAAAATTAGAAAAGATTGTTATAAATATGGGAGTTGGAGACGCTACTCAAAATTCTAAATTTTTAGAAGGAGCAGTAGAAGATCTAACTAAGATTACTGGACAAAAACCAGTTATCACTAAAGCTAAAAAATCAATCGCTGGATTTAAGATTAGAGAAGGTCAATCAATCGGATGTAAAGTTACTTTAAGAGGAGAAAATATGTATAACTTCTTAGATAAGTTAATTTCAATTTCTCTACCTCAAGTACGTGATTTCCGTGGTACTAACCCAAAATCATTTGATGGTAAAGGTAATTATACATTAGGATTAAAAGAACAATTAATTTTCTCAGAAATAGATTATGATGATGTAGTTAAAGTACGTGGTATGGATATAGTATTTGTAACAACAGCAAAATCTAATGAGGAGGCATTCGACTTATTAAATGGACTTGGAATGCCATTTAGAAAGTAATGGGAGGAAAATTATGGCAAAGAAAAGTATGAAAGTAAAAGCTAATAGACCACAAAAATTCAAAGTACGTGAATATTCTAGATGCTCTAGATGTGGTCGTCCACATGCAGTTATGGCTAAATTTGGAATCTGCCGTATTTGCTTCCGTGAATTAGCTTATAAAGGACAAATACCAGGCGTTAAGAAGTCAAGCTGGTAGTTTGGAAAGGAGGATAAATTATGGCAGTAGTAACAGATACAATTGCTGATATGTTAACACGTATTCGTAATGCTAACCAAATGCGTTATGAAGAAGTAAAAGTACCTTCATCAAGTATTAAGAAAGAAATCGCAAGAGTTCTTAAAGAAGAAGGATACATAGCTGATTATAAAATTGAAGATAATGATGTACAAGGAACAATTGTTTTAACTTTAAAATATAAGAATAAAGAAAGAGTTATAACTGGACTAAGAAGAATTTCTAAACCAGGACTTAGAGTTTATTGTAAGTCAAATGAAATTCCTAAAGTATTAAATGGTCTAGGAATAGCAATTATTTCTACATCAAAAGGAATAATGACAGATAAAGAAGCTCGTAAGGAAAATATAGGTGGAGAAGTTCTAGCTTATATTTGGTAATAATAAATATAAGGAGGTGTCACTATGAGCCGTATTGGTAATCGTGTAATTATGATTCCAGAAGGAGTTACAGTTGATTGTAAAGACGGATTAGTTACTGTAACAGGACCTAAGGGTACTTTAAGTAAAGAAATGCCTGCAGGAATCAATTTAGAAAATAAAGATAATCAAATTACATTAACTAGAGACAATGAAAATTTCAAAGCAATGCATGGTACAATCAATGCTTTAATTCATAACATGATCACAGGTGTTAAAGATGGTTATGAAAAGAAATTACAAATAGTTGGTGTAGGTTATCGTTTCAACGTTCAAGGACAAAAATTAGTAATTTCAGCTGGATATTCTCATCCAGTAGAAATGATGATACCAGAAGGATTAACTGGTTCAGTTAAAGATAATACTGAATTAACTCTAACAGGTATTGATAAAGAATTAATCGGTGAATTCGCAGCCCAAGTACGAAAAGTAAGAAAACCAGAACCTTATAAAGGAAAGGGTATTCGTTACGCTGACGAACATATTCGTCGTAAAGAAGGAAAGAAAGCTGCATAATAGTTAGGAAGGAGAAATAAATATGATAAAGAAAGAATCACGTAATAGTGCTCGTTTAATACGTCATAAAAGAATTCGTAATACAATTTCTGGAACAAAAGAAGTACCAAGATTAAGTGTATTCCGTTCTAATAAAGAAATTTATGCACAAATTATTGATGATGAAAAGAGAACTACTTTAGTATCTGCTTCTTCACTAGATAAAAGCTTAAAATTAGAAAACGGTGGAAATGTTGAAGCAGCAAAGGCTGTTGGTAAATTATTAGCTGAAAAAGCTAAAAAGGCTAAAATTACAAAAGTAGTATTTGATAGAGGTGGATACCTATATCATGGACGTGTTAAAGCTTTAGCTGAAGCAGCACGTGAAAATGGATTAGAAATCTAATAGGAGGTTATTATGGAAAAAAGAACTCGTAAGCCAAAAGAAAAACTTTTAGAAGAGTTAGTAATTGACGTTAAGAGTGTTGTTAAAGTTAACAAAGGTGGACGTCAAAGAAGATTCGAAGCTATCGTAGTTGTTGGTGATCGTAAAGGTAAAGTTGGTTTAGGAATTGGAAAAGCTAACGAAGTACCTGATGCAATCAAAAAAGCAATTAAGAATGCTAATAAAAAGTTAATCAGAATACCTCTAATCGATGGAAGAACAGTTGCTCATGAAGCAATCGGACACTCTGGAGCTGCTAGAGTTATTATTAAACCAGCTGCTGCAGGTACTGGATTAATTGCTGGAGGATCTGTTCGTGCAATATTAGAATTAGCAGGAATTCGTGATGTTGTCTCTAAATCACTAGGAGCAAGAACTAAAATAAATATGGCACAAGCTGCATTAAATGCTCTAGAGTCAATTAAGACTCCAGAACAAATAGCTGCACTTCGTGACAAATCAGTAGAGGAGATATTAGGATAATGAAATTACATGAATTAGAAAGAAATATCGGTGCTACTCATTCAAAGAAGAGAGTTGGACGTGGATCAGGTAGTGGTCTTGGTAAAACAAGTGGTCGCGGACAAAAAGGACAAAAAGCACGTAGTGGTGTAAGTATCAGTCCATTATTTGAAGGTGGACAAACTCCATTATATAGAAGAATTCCAAAGAGAGGATTCTCAAATGATAGATTCAAAACAAGATATGCAACTATCAATGTAGAAGCATTAAACGTATTTGAAGATGGTACAGTAGTTACACCAGCATTATTAAAAGAAAAAAGAATAATTAATAAAGAACTTGATGGAGTTAAAGTTCTTGGAAATGGTAAATTAGAAAAGAAATTAACTGTTCAAGCTAATAAATTTTCTAATAGCGCGCTAGAAAAGATCAAGGAAGCAGGAAGTAAAGCAGAGGTGATCTAATAATGTTTAAAGTTTTTAAACAATTAGGTAATAAAGAAAATAAGGATTTAAGAGTAAGAATATATTTTACTCTAGCAATGTTATTCATTTTTGTATTAGGAATTTCAGTTAAAGTTCCTGGTATGGAATCACTTGGAGAAAATTATGATTTCTTACAATTAATTAATACTTTAGGTGGTGGAGCATTAAATAACTTTTCTATTTTTGCTTTAGGTGTTATGCCTTATATCACTGCTCAAATTATTATGCAATTGTTAGAAATGGATATTATTCCTTACTTTGCTGATTTAGCAAAACAAGGAGCAACAGGAAGACAAAAATTAAATCAAATATCTAGATATGTAGGTATTGCATTTGCATTTATAGAAGGTTATGCTTTCTCATTTGCAATATTAAAAGGAACAGGAGCAACTCCTTTAGATTATCTATATATAGCTACTGTATTAACAGCAGGTACAGCATTCTTATTATGGATAGGAGATCAAGTAACAAAGAAAGGATTAGGAAATGGTATCAGTTTAATAATCATGGGTGGTATCATCGCAACTCTTCCTCAAATGTTTATTGATGTATTTACAAGTACAGTAATATTTACAGGAACTGCTCAAGCAATAACTCTAGGTATTATTAAATTCATACTATTTGTAGTAGTTTATCTAGCAATAGTTGTAGGTGTTGTATTTGAAGAAAGATCTGAAAGAAGAATCCCAATTCAATATGCTAACAAATCAACTTCATATGGTAATGCTGCTCAAAGCTTCATGCCAATTAAGATAAATGCTGCAGGAGTTATGCCAGTAATTTTTGCTTCAAGTTTATCAATTATTCCATCAATTATTGCAACAGTTGCAGCAAGTAATAATCCGAATAGTACAATACCATTAATAGTACAAAAGTATTTAACATATAATACTCCAGTTGGATTTATTATATATGTATTATTAATATTCATATTCTCATATTTCTATACATTTGTTGCAATTAAACCAAAAGAATTTGCAAAAAATTTACAAGAAAATGGTGGATATATTCCAGGTATTAAACCAGGAGAAGAAACAGAAAAATACTTATCAAGAGTATTATCAAGAATAACAGTGTTAGGTGGAACATTCTTAACAATTTTAGCAGCTCTACCAATAATATTCTCTAAAGTATCATCACTTCCAACATCAGTTTCAATTGGTGGTACAGGATTATTAATCGTAGTAGGAGTTGCTTTAGAAACATATAAACAGTTAGAAGGAAGCTTACTAACTAGAAGTTATAAAAGGGGATATAGTAGAAGGTAGTTTATGAAAAATATTATGTTTATTGCACCACCAGCTGCTGGTAAAGGTACACAAGCAGAAATAGTAGTTCAAAAATATAACATACCTCATATCTCAACAGGTGATATCTTAAGAGAAATCTCTAAAGAAGACAGTGAAATAGGTAATTATGTTAAAGAAACTATGAAAAATGGTGGTCTTGTTAAAGATGAAATTACATACAAACTTATAAAAGATCGTCTTGATAGAGATGATTGCAAAAATGGATTTATTATAGATGGTTTTCCAAGAAATCTTGATCAAGCTAAAGAATATACTAAAATTTTAGATGAATTAGGATATGACGTTGGATTAGTTATCTATTTAGATATCAAAGAAGAAGTACTTGAAAAGAGAATTACAGGAAGAAGATTATGTGAAAATTGTAATACAATTTATAATATTAATGATCCAAAATCTTGTCCAAAAGTAGAATCTACTTGTGATAAGTGTGGAGGAAAATTATATCAAAGAGATGATGATAATTTAGAATCATTCCAAAATAGATATAAGACTTATGTTGAGAAAACAAAAGATATTATTGATTATTATAAAAATATGAATGTATTATATGAAATCAACGGAGATGCTACAGTTGAAGAAGTGGCAGATGAAGTGGATAAGATTATCAGTAATAATTAGGAGATGACAAGTTTGATTACTATTAAGAGTCAAAGAGAAATAGAACTTCTTAGAATTGCTGGAAATGTTGTCTATAAAACTCATCAGTATTTAAAGCCATTTATTAAAGAGGGTGTAACTACTGAGGAATTAAATAGACTAGGTGAAGAGTATATAAGATCACTTGGATGTACTCCTTCATTTAAAGGGTACGAAGGATTTCCATATGCAATTTGCATTAGCGTTAATTCTGAAGTAGTTCATGGATTTCCAAGTAAAAGGAAATTAAAAAATGGAGATATTGTTACTCTAGATATTGGAGCATGCTGGAAAGGATATCATGGTGATTCAGGATGGACTTATGCTGTAGGTGAAGTTGATGATGATAAAAAATATATCATGGAACATACAGAAAAAGCTCTATACAAAGGATTAGCAGAGATAAAACCAGGTGCAAGAATCGGAGATATATCTCATGCAATACAAGTATATGCAGAACAACATAATTTAGGTGTTGTAAAAGAATTATGTGGACATGGTGTTGGTACAGATGTCCATGAAGATCCAGAAGTTCCAAATTATGGAGAACCTGGTACAGGTCCAAAATTAAAAGAAGGTATGGTTATTGCGGTAGAACCAATGTTAACATTAGGAAGCCCAAAAGTATATCTTTATGATAATAATTGGACAGTAGACACTCAAGATGGAAGCATTTCAGGTCACTATGAACACACAGTTGTAGTGACAAAAGATGGATATGAAATATTAACGGGAGAGATGTAAATGGCTAAGGAAGATACAATCGAAGTTGAAGGTAAAGTTCTAGAGATCATACCTGGTGGGAAATACAAGGTCCAACTAAGTAACGGTCACATTGTGGAAGCCCACGTTTCTGGTAAAATACGAATGAACTATATTCGCATTCTAGCAGGAGATACCGTAGTGCTAGAACTTTCACCTTATGATTTAACACGTGGGCGTATAACCTATCGTAAATAATAGGAGGGATAAAAATGAAAGTAAAAGCATCAGTAAAACCAATATGTGATAAATGCAAAGTAATTAAAAGAAAAGGAAAAATCAGAGTTATTTGTGAAAATCCAAAGCATAAACAAGTTCAAGGATAATATATAGGAGGTGTATTAGATGGCACGTTTAAAAGGTGTAGACATTCCAAATGATAAGCAAATATGTATATCTTTAACATATATTTACGGAATTGGAAGAAGTCTTGCTCAAACAATTTTAAAAGATGTAAAAATTGACCCAACTACAAAAACAAAAGATTTAACAAGCGATGAATTATTAAAAATTCGTGATGAAATTAATAAATATTTAACTGAAGGAGATTTACGTCGTGAAGTTAATATGAACATTAAAACTAAAATGGAAATTAACTCATATCAAGGATCTCGTCATAAAAAAGGTCTACCAGTTCGTGGACAAAGAACAATTACTAATGCTCGTACACGTAAGGGTAAAGGTAAGACAATTGCTAACAAGAAAAAAGCTTAATAATTAAAAATAATTAAGAGGAGGTTAAACTTATGGCATATAAGACTAGAAAGAAAAAAGTTAAAAAGAATGTCCCTGAAGGAATAGCTAATATTCATTCAACATTCAATAATACAATTACTACTATCACAGATGTTGATGGAAATGTAATAAGTTGGTCATCAGCTGGAGCAATTGGTTATAAAGGTAGTAAAAAATCAACTCCATTCGCTGCTGGTTCTGCTGCTGAAGCTGCAGGACGTGCTGCATTTGATATGGGAATGCGTAAAGTTGAAGTCCGCGTTAAGGGATTAGGACCAGGACGTGAAACAGCAATTAGATCATTACAAACTGCTGGATTAGAAATAACAGCAATTTCAGATGTTACACCAATACCACATAATGGATGTCGTCCACCAAAACGTCCACGTGGTTAATAATATATATAAAGTTGTGTGGAAATAAAGGGAGGTTAGTTTCATGTTACAATTTGAGAAACCAATTTATAAAATAACAGATTCAATAGAAAGTAATTTCTATGGAAGATTTGAACTAGAACCATTAGAAAGAGGGTTCGGAACAACAATCGGAAATGCATTAAGAAGAGTAATGTTATCATCATTACCTGGTAGTGCAGTTAGTAGTATTAAAGTTGATGGTATACTTCATGAATTCCAAACATTAGATGGAGTATATGAAGATATAATGACTATCATCTTAAACTTAAAAGGGGTAGTATTTAAGAACTATTCAAATGAAACAAAAGTAGTTCATTTAAATGTTGATAAAGAAGGAGAAGTTACTGCTGGAAATATTACTCATGATGCAGATATCGAAATTATCAACAAAGACAAAGTTTTAGCTCACCTATCTAAAGGTGGAAAACTTAATATGGATATAACTATAACTAATGGTAGAGGTTATGTTACAAGCGAAGAAAATAAAAGACTTTATGGAATTAATAAACCTGGAGAAATTGCTGTAGATTCAAACTATACTCCAATTGAAAAAATTGCTTATAGTAGAGAAGATGCTCGTGTTGGTCAAAATGAATCTTATGATAAATTAATCTTAGATGTATGGACTGACGGATCAATTAAACCAGAAGAAGCTGTTGCTTTAGCTTCAAAAATTTTAATTGAACATTTCCAAATCTTAACAGATTTATCTGCTATTGCTGATGTAAGTGGAATGATGATTGAAAAGACTGAAGATCCAAAAGCAAAAGCACTTGAAACTCCAATTGAGGATTTAGATTTCTCAGTTAGAGCATATAACTGTTTAAAACGCGATGGAATTCACACTATTCAAGATTTAGTTAATAGAAGTGAATCTGATATGATGAAAATTCGTAATTTAGGTAAAAAATCACTAAAAGAAGTCTTAGATAAGATTAGAGAATTAGGCCTAGTTTTACGTGAAGAAGAAAAATAGTTAGGAGGAATAATTTATGGCATATAGAAAATTAGGAAGAGATAATAAACATAGAAGAAGTATGTTAGCAACTCTAACTAAACAAGTAATTATGAATGAATCTATTACTACTACAGAAACTAGAGCTAAAGAAGTACGTAAGTTTGTTGATAAAATGATTACTTATGGAAAAAAAGGTGATTTAGTTTCTCGTCGTAAAGTATATGCTTTTGTTCATAATGACAAAACTGTAGTTGAAAAAGTATTTAATGATTTAGCACCTCGTTTTGCTGAAAGAAATGGTGGATACACTAGAATCTTAAAATTAGGTGAAAGACGTGGAGATAATTCATTAATGGTTAGATTAGAATTAGTTGAAGGAAAAGAAGTAAAAAAAGAAACTAAAAAAGAAGAAAAACCAGCTAAGAAAGAAGCAAAAAAAGAAGAAAAAAAGTCAACTAAAAAGGAAGAAAAATAAGAAGCAAGTTGAAAAACTTGTTTTTTTATGCTAAAATATTCTGACTCAAAAGGAGGTGATATTTTGAAAAGATTATCAAAAGATTTTGTAACTATTGAATTCAAAAACGAGAAAGAGGAAAAAATTGCAAAAAAAGCCATTGAATTATTTGATTCACAAAAGACATTATATACAGAATTATTAAATGGAAAAGATTTTATTAATGTTGATATTTTTCCAGCTAATATAGGTGATTTTTTAGATGACCATAATGCTATAAGATTTTCTATAATATCATCATTATTATTGAAGGAAAACAATTATATTAATCAAGCTTTTTTTGAAAGACCTTCAAATAAAGATATATATTTTCATATATTAAACTTATTTAGAGATAATATCGACGATATGAGTCAAAAATTACTGTACTATGATTTGGCAAATGATTATTTTTATATGAAAGATGATTTTACTTATCTAAAAAAATATTTATATGATGACATTAATAGAGAAGACTTATTTACAATTAGTAGATATCTATTAAAAGAACACTATGATATTTGTTTTAAAGGAAAGATAGAATTTGATATCAGTGAATTAAAAAGATTAAATATAAATAAAACTGAATTTGTAGAAATAATGTCTATAATGGAAGGATTTAGAAAAGAAAGTTTAACAAATAATTTAAATAATACAATCACTGAATTACAAAATAGTTATAATGAATATGACCAAAATATTCCATCAATTAATGATTATGAATTTGAAGAATTGGTAAAAGAGACACTTATATATATAGATCCAACTAACAGTTTATTAAAAGAATATCTAGAATGTAAAGAAAATGGAGTAATAGAAGAAGTTGATGAAAATGCCGTTGATTATAATTATTTTATTAAAGAAGATAATAATCCTAAAATAGTAATAAAAAGAGTAGGCAATATAGAAGATGTAATTACCTTTGTACATGAATTTGCTCATTATCATTATTCAAAAGATCATAGTCTAGGTATTCTTTCAGAATATCCCTCAATTTACTATGAATTAAAAACATCAGAATACTTATTAAAAAAAGGTTATTCAGTAGAAGAAATAAAAAATGCCAATACTTTTAGGTTAATTAATAATATAGATATATTAACAAAATCTATTCCACAATTATATGCAATAGTTGATAATATGGATAAAGATAATTATGACATTAGTTTTATCAAAAAAATAGATGAAACAGGATTAAAAAGTCAATTACAACAACAATTTCCTCAAGCTTCAGAAGAAGAAATAAATACTTTACACGAAATTGCTATTTACAATTATAAAATACAAATGCTAGATCCAATTACTAATAATATGGTAGCATTCAAATATATAGTCGGATCATATTTTGCTTATGATGCAATTAATTATTTAAAACATGAAGAGGTATTAGATATACTGGATAAAATAAAAATGGAATCACCTAGTATTAGAGATGTTATTACTATGCATCATATGGATTCTAATACTAAAGGTGAAAATCCACAAAAATCTAAAAAGATATTAATAAAGAAGAAACAAGTATAAATACTTGTTTTCTTATAATCATAAAAAATAGTAATAAAAGAAACAAGTATAAAAACTTATTTCTTTGTGATATAATGTAATTGGAAGTGGGTGATATCTTGAAAGCTTTAATTACAGGAGCATCCTCTGGTATTGGACTTGAGATGGCTAAATACTTAGCTTCATTAAAATATGAGTTAATTCTAGTAGCTCGTTCAAGAGATAAATTAGAAGAAATACAAAAGAAACTAAAAACTAAAGTAATGATCATCGTAGCTGATTTATCACAAGAACAAAAAGTAAAAGAATTATATGCTTATATTAAAAAGGAAGATATTGATATATTGATCAATAATGCAGGATTTGGTAAATTTGGTAATTTTACTGATATACCTCTAAATGATGAATTAGAAATGATTAATACTAATATTAAAGGTGTACATATACTAACTAAATTAGTATTAAAAGATATGGAAGCAAAAAATAGTGGTTACATATTAAATGTAGCTTCTTCCGCAGCGTTTCAACCAGGTCCTTTAATGGCAACTTATTATGCTACTAAATCATATGTATATCAATTATCAGAAGCAATTTATTATGAAGAAAAGAAGAAAAAGAAAAATGTACATATTTCAGTACTATGTCCTGGTCCAGTAGAT
>CAMVLZ010000012.1 GCA_947168485.1 uncultured Bacillota bacterium
TACTAGAGGATTTATACTTGTTAATGAAAATGAAGAACTAATACATAAAATAGAAAACAAAGCAGAACAAGTAATTAATGAATCTCTAAAAGATCCAAAAACAAACTTCATTATTTTAAAATCTAATCTAACTGAAGCACTATATCCATTTATAAACAATTTAACAGGTAGAAAACCAATAATTCTACCAATCATTCAAGATATAAAGAAGTAGTAATACTTCTTTTTTTTATAAAAAAAAGAAGCATTATTTTGCTTCTTCTTGAACTCTTGTTTCTCTAACAACTGTTATCTTGATAGTACCAGGATATTTCATATTTTCTTCTATTTGTTCTTTTACTTCACGAGCTATCTTATATGTTTCCATATCATCAACATCTTCAGGTTTAACAATTACACGTAATTCTCTACCTGCTTGTAAAGCATAAGCTTGTTGAACACCTTTAATACTATTACCAACTTCTTCAAGTTGAGATAAACGTTGAATATAATTTTCTAATGAATCATTACGAGCTCCTGGACGTGATGCTGATAAAGCATCCGCAATTGCTACTATAGAAGATATAACAGATGTAACTTGAGTATCACCATGATGTGAAGCTATAGCATTAACTACAACTTCATTCTCATGGAATTTTTTAGCTATATCTACACCAATATCTACATGAGAACCTTCTATTTCATGATCTATTGCTTTACCAATATCATGTAATAATCCAGCTCTTTTAGCTAATTGTACATTCTCACCCATCTCTCCAGCAATTAAACCAGATAATTGAGCAACTTCTATAGAATGATTAAGTACATTTTGACCATAACTAGTTCTAAAATGTAATTTACCAATTAACTCTAATAATTCAGAATCAAACTTAGTAAGACCTAATTCAAATATAGCATCTTGTCCAAATTGAATAATCTTACCTTTCATATCTTTACAAACTTTATCATAAACTTCTTCAATTCTAGTAGGATGAATTCTTCCATCTTTAATTAAAGTTTCTAAAGTAACTCTAGCCATCTCTCTACGTAGAGGATCAAAACTAGATAAAACTACTGCTTCAGGAGTATCATCAATAATTAAATCTACACCAGTAACAGCTTCAATAGTTCTAATATTTCTACCTTCTCTACCAATTAATCTACCCTTCATTTCATCATTAGGTAAATCAACAACAGTAATAGTTTGATCATTAGCTATATCAGAAGCATATCTTTGCATAGAAGTAACAATATACTCTCTAGCAGTTTTATCTGCCTCTAATTTAGCTTCATCTTCTCTCTCATGAATATATTCAGCTATTTCTCTATTCATATTTTCTTTAACAATAGCCATTACTTTTTCACGAGCTTTTTCCTTACTAAATCCTGAGATTTTTTCAAGTTCATCCAATTGTTGTTTAATAATTTCGTCCACTTTACTCTTCTCTTCTTGAATCTCAGTAAGACGCACACTAAGTTTTTCCTCTTTATCATCCAAAGATTTTTCTCTTTTTTGAATTAATTCATCTCTCTTATCTATATTAGCTTCTCTTTGCATTAATCTGTCTTCAGAAGCCTTTATTTCAGATTTCTTTTCACGAATTTCCTTATCAAGTTCAATTTTAGCTTTATGTGCCTCTTCCTTTAATTGAATAGCAGAATCTCTCTTAGCCTTTTCAATTTCTTTATTAGCCTTATTCAATAGATTTTCTGCTTTCTTTTCTGCTTTATTAACTTTTAAATTATTTATAACAATAGCTATAAAAAAGCCAACAATTAAGCCTATCAAAACAAGTAAAATGGAGAATACAGTACTATTCATAATATTCCTCCATTCAGATTAACTAATAATCTAAATTTATTGTAAATTTAAACAAGTACTTTGTCAAGTTTTGAACAAAATAAAAAGATCACTTAGAAGACTCTAAAAAGACGAATTAACTCTATTATTACAACAGTAAAAACAATTAAAAAAGCACCTATAATAACAATCTTATTAGTCACAGGTGTATTACTCACTTTCTTAGAATTCTTAAACGAAAAGAATAAAGAAATAATAAAAAATATAATTGAAATAACACCATATGCTATAGATAGAAATAAGAATATATTAAATAACAATTCATTTTGAGCAAAAGCACCAACTAATGAAATAATTAACATAATACAAAGAACTGAAGGAACTATAAAAAATAGATTAACAATTGAAAATATTAGTGAGCAATCTACTTTATTAATTCTTTCTTCTTTCTTTCCATTATTATCCATAGATTTTTTTTCTAATTGAGAAATATCTTGTTTCATATTATCACCACTATAAGTATAACAAAAAAAGATGATTATTTATCATCTTTTTTACTAGTCTTTTTATCTTTATTTAATTGAATTCCAAAATATTCACGTACTTTATCTTCCAATTCTTCTCTTAATTCTACATTATCTTTAAGTAGTAATTTAACATTTTCTTTTCCTTGACCTAACTTCTCACCTTGATATGCATACCAAGCACCACTCTTTTCAAGTATTCCACTTTCAGCAGCTAAATCAATTAATTCTCCTTCTTTAGAAACACCTTCACCATACATAATATCTACTTCACAAGATCTAAATGGAGGAGCAACTTTATTCTTAACAACTTTAATACTTGTTCTATTACCAACTACTCCTTCTCCTAATTTAATTTGTTCTTTTCTTCTAATTTCTAATCTAATTGAAGAATAGAATTTTAAAGCTCTACCACCAGTAGTAGTTTCAGGATTACCAAATAAAACTCCAACTTTTTCTCTTAACTGATTTATAAAAATAACAGTAGTATTAGTCTTACTAATAGTTCCAGAAAGTTTTCTAAGAGCTTGCGACATAAGTCTAGCTTGAAGTCCAACATGAGAATCTCCCATCTCACCATCTATTTCAGCTTGAGGAACAAGTGCAGCAACAGAGTCAATAACAACAATACTTAAAGCTTTACTCTTAACTAAAGCATCACAAATCTCTAAAGCTTGCTCACCAGTATCAGGTTGAGATAATAGTAAATCATCTATATTAACTCCTAATCTTTTAGCATATACAGGATCTAGTGCATGTTCTGCATCTATAAAAGCAGCTCTACCACCTAACTTTTGATGTTCAGCAATAGCTTGTAAAGCAAAAGTAGTCTTACCACTTGATTCAGGTCCAAATATTTCAATAATTCTTCCTTTAGGATAACCACCTACTCCTAATGCAATATCTAATGATAAACATCCACTACTAACAGCATCTACTTGTAAATGAGAATTCTCACCCAACTTCATAATAGATCCTTTTCCAAATTGTTTTTCTATATCATTTAATACTTGTTCTAAAGCTTTATCTTCCTCTTTTTTTGTTTTCATAAATCCTCCTTAAGTAATTACAATTACATTGTACATTATTTTTTTTATCTTTGCAACACTTTTTCGAACTTTTGTTTTATATACAAAATTCTTTACAAATTTATTAAAACAAATAAAAAGTTCTTACGAATAAGAACTTTTTATATACTAATTATTATTATTTTTTCTTTTCATCAAAAATGTATTTTTTATTCATTACAAAATATTGTACCCCACTTATTATAGACATAATACATGCAAAATATAATAAGAAATGAGATATATGTAATGATGTAAATAATGAGAATGGTAAATCATAGAAAAATGCTAAAACTAATCCAACCATTAATGAAGCAGTTTTTAATTTACCAGATCCTATAGCAGCAACTACATCACCTTTAGAAGCAGCTTGCATCTTAATAGCATCTACACAAGTATCTCTTAATACAATAATTACAGCTATAACTACTGGAAAGAATCCATGAGCAGCTAAAATAATTAATGATGAATTAACAAGTATCTTATCTGCAATAGCATCTAACATCTTTCCTAAATTAGTAACTTGATTATTCTTACGAGCAAGATAACCATCTAAGAAATCAGTTAAACTAGCTATAATAAATATTCCACCAGCAATCAAATATTGTAATCCAATCTTACCAGCAGGACCAGCATATTGTGGAAAATCTAATCCAACAGTATGAAATGGAAATAACAATAAAACAATTACCACAACAGTTAAGAATATTCTTAAAAAAGTTAACTTAGTAGGTGTATTCACTTACACTCCACACTCCTTTCAACTCTTTAGTAATATTAGGTTTCTTATGAACATTTAAAAATATAATATAAATAATTAAACATAAAACTAATACTACACAAATAAATACTATTACAGGCATAATATTAAACTTAGGTTTTTTTACTAATGTATAAGGAGATACTATCTTCTTATCATTTTTCTCTTCCATTACTTTTTGAGCTTTTTGAATATCTTCTAAAGATATTTTAGAAGTTTTTTCAAATAAAAAATCATTAAATTGATCATTAACCTTATCTACATCAACACCTAAATATTTAGCATAACGTTTAATATATTCTTTTAATTCATAAACATCTTTAAAAGCTCTAACATTACCACTTTCTATATTTTCAAGCAAGGTAGTAGAAAGTTCTAAGTCTTCAGATACTTCAGTTAAACTAACTCCATTTTTAATACGAGCAGTTTTTAAATAATTACCTAGTTCTTTCATATTCACCTTCTTTTCTAAAACAAAAAAATAATATAAATAAGCCATGTTCTGTTCCTATTTCTAGGCGACAAACATTTATCTACCATTACGGTCTCTGATTTTATTCATTTCTAAAATACAGAACTCCCCTACCAAATTTGGGTTTCTCGTTCATGGGGTTTACCTCGTTTCATTTCTCTATTTCTAAAGAATTCGTCACTGTGGCACTTCAGTATTCCTCATATCCGAAGACTTAGATTCCTACTGCCGTCAGTCAAAGACTGCCTAAGGTTATTTATTCCCTTAGCATGATCACTACTACCATCTCAGGATAGTACGAGCATGGACTTTCCTCAAGAGTTTTACCACTCCAGCGTTTGTCTATATATTATTTATCTTGTTTTTCTTTTAAATTTTCATAAACTACTTTTTCTAATTGAGATAATCTCTTAATAATATCAACATTAGAAACATCATTATTCTCATTACTTTTAGCAATTTCCATACTCATTTGAGAATTTCTTAATTCTTGCTTTAAATTCATTATTTCAGCAAGTAAATCAGCTTTTTCTTTTTCTAAACCATTAATAATATTAAGAAAATTTTCATAATCTTCAATTACAACATCTAAGAATTGATCAACTTCTTTTAATCGATATCCACGTGTATCTATTTTAAATTCCTTAACATAAATATCATGTGGAGTAAAATTAATTTTATTTTGATACATATTTATCACCAATCCCTTACTAAAATATATTATCACATTATTAAATATTTTTGTCAATTTATTATAACCCAAATATTGCGAATAAAAAATAAAAGTTATAGCAATAAATATAATCTTATTGTATAATAAATAATAGGTGATGAGATGAATTATCCTAGTGGAATAAAACATACTAATAACTCTAATATATCTAAAGATATTAAATATGATAATAGAGGTATGACTCTAGAAAATGAGATTAATTCTGCTAATGAATATTATAGGTTAATGGATAAAGCTTATATATATAAGAAACCTACTCCTATAAAAATTGTTAAAACAGATTATCCTTCTAGAGATAAAGCTGTAATTAAAGAAGCTTATTTCACAGTACCATCTACAACTGATTATAATGGTATTTATAAAGGATATTATATTGACTTTGAAGCTAAAGAAACTAAGAGTAAAACTTCATTCTCATTAAATAACATTCATCCACATCAAATAGAACATTTAAAAAATATTAGTAGGCATAAAGGAATAGGATTTCTAATAGTAAGATTTACTACTCTAAATAAAACATATTTATTGTTAATAAATGACTTATTAGAGTTTTTAAATACAAGTGAAAGAAAATCTATTCCAATTGATTTTTTTGATAAAAAAGGATATATTATAAAGGATAGTTTAAAACCTACTATTGATTATTTAAAAGTAATAGATAAAGTAATGGAGGGGAACAATGGCAAATAAAAGTAATGTTAAAAAGAGAGTTTCAAAAAAGAAAAAGAATGCTAAAAAGAATATATTGTTAATACCATTTATATTAATGGCTGTTGCAATAATGTTATTAGTATATTTAATACTAGGATTAGACTTTACTATATTAACTGGTTTAGTATTAGCAATTATCTTATTACTAATTAATATGCTTAATAATATAAGAAATAATAAACGTAGAAAGAAATTAATTAGTTTTGTTCTAATAGTTATTCTTACTTTAGCAATCTTAGGAGTTGCTGGATTCTGTGCATTTATTATTTATATTAAAACTATCGCAGATCCAAGATTTAAAGTTAGTAAATTAAATACACCTGAAATAACTATTATTTATGATAAAGATGATAAATTAATTACTAAATTAGGTTCAGAACAACGTGAAAAAGTAAACTATGAAGAATTACCTGAAGTATTAGTAGATGCTATTGTTGCTACTGAAGATTCAAGATTCTTCCAACACAACGGTTTTGATGCTCCACGTTTCTTAAAAGCAGGAGTTGGACAAGTCCTTGGTCATTCTGATGCCGGTGGTGCTTCTACTTTATCAATGCAAGTTGTTAAAAACAGTTTCACTGATGCAAAAATAGATTCTGGTGTTGCTGGAGTTATTCGTAAATTTGAAGATATTTATCTAGCTGTTTATAAATTAGAAAAGAAATATACTAAAGAAGAAATAATTGAATACTATGTTAATAACCACTTCTTAGGTGGAAATATCTATGGAGTTGAAGAAGCTGCTCAAACATATTTTGGTAAATCAGTCTCTGATTTAAACTTATCTGAAGCAGCAACTATAGCTGGTATGTTTAAATCACCTAACTTCTATAGACCAAATGCTAATCCTAAGAATGCTACTGCTCGTAGAGCGACAGTTTTATACTTAATGAAACGTCATGGTTATATAACAGAAGAACAAGAAGAGATGGCTAATGATATTCCAATGGAATCATTAACTCATGAAGCTAAAAAACAAGAAAGTAAATATCAAGGATACATTGATACTGTAGTTGAAGAAATAAAAGATACTTATGGAGTTAATCCTTATACAACTTCATTAAAAATATATACAAATTTAGATAGAGATAAACAAAAAGCAGTTGATGATGTATTAAATGGAAAGAATTATACATGGAAAGATAAAAAATTAGATACTGGTGTTGCTGTATTAAATACAGAAACAGGAGCTATTCAAGCTATTGGTGCTGGTAGACATAGAAGTGGTGCAGCAAGTACTTGGAATAATGCTACTGATATTAAGCGACAACCAGGATCTACTGCTAAACCATTATTTGATTATGGACCAGGTATTGAATTTAATGATTGGTCTACTGGAAAGATGTTTAATGATGCTCCATATAGTTATTCTAATGGAACACCAATTCATAACTGGGATAATGGATACTATGGAAATATATCTTTAAGAAGAGCCTTATCCGCATCAAGAAATATACCTGCTCTTAAAGCTTTCCAACAAGTAGATAATAAAAAGATAATTGAATTTGTACAAAGTTTAGGAATTGAACCTGAAATTGAAAATGGACAAATCCATGAAGCACACTCAATCGGAGCCTTCACTGGAGTTAATCCATTACAAATGGCTGCTGCATATGCTGCATTCTCAAATGGAGGATATTATAATAAACCTTATGCAGTTAGAAAAATAGAATTTAGATTATCAGGAAAAGTTGAAGAACATAAAAAAGATAAGAAGAAAGTAATGTCTGATGCTACAGCATATATGATTGCTGATGTACTTCAAGATGTTAACTTAAACGGTGGTACTCCACATAATGTTGCTGTTAAAACTGGTACTACAAACTTTGATGAAGCTACTAAAGCTAAATATGGATTACCAGGAGATGCAATTAGAGATTCATGGGCAATTGGATTCTCAACTAAGACAGTAATTGGTATGTGGTATGGTTATGATTCTATTGATAAGAATTATGTATCACATAACATTCCAGCAAGTATTGCTAAAGATAAAGAATTTATTGCATTAGTAAATTCTGGAGCTATGGAATCTAATAGAGCAAACTTTAAACAACCAAATAGTGTTGTAAGATATGGTAGTGAATTATATAAGAAAGGTACTAAACCTGAAAAAACAGAAGCACCAGCAAGCTTAAAAGCTCCTGGAAACTTAAGAGTATCTTATAATTCAGGTAATCAAACATTATCAATATCATGGAGTGCTGTAAGTAGAGTTAAAGATGATTCTACATATGGAGAATTCGGATATTATATTTATAGAAATGGTACTTTAGTTGGTTGGACTACATCTACATCATATTCAATCACAACATCTGAACCAACAGGTACATATAAAGTTCAAGCTGGATATAAAGGTTACAGTGGAATACAAGCAGGTTCAGCAAGTAATAAATTCACATATACTGTTGAAGAACCTGATCCTGAACCAGAAGAAACCCCAGAACCAGAAACAACTGAAACGCCATAAAAAAAGAAGAATTAAATATTCTTCTTTTTTTCTTTACAAATATCTTTCAATTTACAATTAGTACATTCAGGTTTAATAGCTTTACAATGATATCTACCAAATAATACTAATTGTAGATGTCTTTTTGCCCACTCTTCTTTTTTAAATTTCTTTTCTAACTTCTTTTCAATCTTAAGAACATCATCATTCTTATAAGCTAAACCCAATCTTTTAGATACTCTATCTACATGAGTATCAACAGCAATATATGGATAATTATAATATTCTGCTAAAAACACATTCGCAGTTTTTCTTCCTACTCCAGGTAATTTTACTAATAATTCATGATCTTTAGGTACTTTAGAATCATATTCTTCAACAAGTATTCTACTTATTTCTTTAATATATTCACTTTTCTTTCTAAAAGAACCAATACTTCTAATTATAGATTCTAAATCCTTTGAATTAGCATCTTTTAATGCCTCTAGAGAGTTATATTTATCAAATAGTATACTAGTTACCATATTAACTCTTTTATCAGTAGTTTGAGCACTTAAAACTATAGATATTAATAACTCATAATCAGTATTATAATTAAGTTCACATTTAGGATTAGGAAATAACTCATCTAAATAATTCTCAATCCTCTGTATCATCATCAAACCAATTCCAATCAATATCTATATCAACATTATCTTTATCTTTATTTTTCTTCTCATTATGTTTCTTTCTATTCTTTTCAACATCTTCACTATTCTTAATACCCAATTTACCCCATTCATATAATATTTTATCTATATATCTTAAATTAGATACCCCATTAAATACAGCCTCTTTTAAAGCTTCTTTAATTAATTCTTCAGAAATATTATTATTTAACCAAGCTTTAATAATCTCATATTCCATAGAACTCAAAGTCCTACCAAATTCCTTTTCAATTAATTCAAATATTGAAGAATCTTCTACATTAACAGAATTAACTTTATCTCTAATAATTACCCCTAATTTAGAATAATAACCATCTAAATTAATAACATCAGTAATAATATTCTTATCACTCTTCTTAGTCTCAATAGATAATAATTTCTTATCACTTAAAATACCAATATAATTCAAAACATCAGTACTTTTAATATCTAAGTCTTCCGCAATACTCTTAGGATTAAATATATTATCTTTTAAATTAACTAAGTACATTAAAAATACAAATTGATCTATTTCTAAATCTAATTTCTTATAATTTCTTAATAAATATATAGGTATTACAACATTACCAGTCTTTAATAATTCTACTAAATTATCACTCTTCATACCTATACACTTCCTTTCTATAAAGATTTATTCTTCTTATATTTATTATCTATATAATTACAAATATCATCTTTATTATTTTTTAATTTCCTATATAAAACATTATACTCTATATCACTCATAATCTCATTAATATAAGGACCAGGTTTCTTATTCATAATATTAATAATATCTTTAGCACTAATACTAAGTTCATTTCTACTCTTAATAGCTAAATCTTGATAACTAGAACTAATTCTCTTCTTATCAATACCCTTTATCTCACCCGCAACACTATTAACATATAAACCATATTTATATAAATTACCAGGATCTAAATTATTCTTATCTAAAACAGCATTTATATCCTTAATTAAACTCTTTTCATTACCAGTAAAAGGATATTTCTCCTCTACATTTAAAATAGCCCATATACCAATTAAACTATTAGTATTAGTAACTTTATTAAGATTTTCTATCTCTAATTCTTTATCTAATCCATATTTTAGTAATAATTCTATACCACGAGAAACATTAGTACTAGTAAATATCTTATCTAATTCTTCTTTCTTTCTATAATAAGAAAGATTCTTTAATAAATGTTTTTGATTCATAATAGCCTTACTAGTATCTTCATCTATATCAAAATCAAGAACTGTAGCGAAACGGATCGCTCTAAGTATTCTAAAAGCATCCTCACTAAATTTTTGATCAGGATCACCAATACATTTAATTAGATGATTATCTATATCTTTTCTAGCTCCAAGTAAATCAATAATATTACCATTCTTATCCATACAAAGACTATTAACAGTAAAATCTCTTCTTATAATATCTTCATATAAATCATCAATATACTCAATTCTATCAGGCTTTCTATTAGAAATATAACCTATCTCTTTTCTATAAGTCATTATCTCATATCTAATATTATTAAATAAAACCGTAACAGCACCATAATCCTCTTGAGGAATAATACCATCTTCAAAAATATTAATTAAATCTTTAGGTTTAGCATTAGTATTAACATCTATATCATTAGACTCAATACCCATAATATAATCCCTTACAAATCCCCCAACAATATATGCATCAAATCCAGCATCTGTAATTCTAGTAATAAGTTTCAATGCATCATTAAGCATCTCACGATCACTCCCTAACAACTTTATTATACCAAGTAAATATTTAAAAACAAAATAAATTTTCCCACAAAAAAGTCCACATAAGTGGACCAAATATTTATTTATTAATTAACTGAATCTTTTAATGCGCTTCCAGCTTTGAAAGTAACAGCATTTCTAGCAGCAATCTTAACAGTTTCTCCAGTTCTTGGATTTCTTCCTTCTCTTGCAGCTCTCTTAGTAACTCCAAAAGTTCCGAATCCTACAACAGGTACTCTATCTCCTTTTTTAAGTGCTTCTGTAATAGCAGCAAAAGTAGCATCGATTGCTTTTGTAGCATCAGTCTTAGTTAATCCTGCAGCTTCAGCAACTGCTTCAACTAATTCAACTTTCTTCATAAATATTTACCTCCCTATAATTAAGCATTTACATAGTATGCTTACAAATAAAATGTACCATATTTAATATTAAAAATCAACTAATTTACACCATTTTTCATTTAAATATCAACATAATGTAAATTTTACTTCTTTAATTTACTAGAAATATCATTTAATAAATATACAATATGACCAAGTCCAAAGAATAATACTCCCATCATAGTACCCACAAACCATACTTCTAACATCAATGAAAAATCAAATTGAGAAATACAATTCTCACTACCATAAGTAATAGAAGGAGTACAAGTATTATAACTATTACCTAGAATAATACCTATTATTATCGATATAAAAATAATTAGAGCTCCAAATTTTTGATATATATTTAAATCATATTTTTGAACTTCATTAGTCAAAGACTTAATTTTAGGCAAATCTTTCTTTTGTTTCTCAATATCTTCAAACATATTCATTATTCTTCACCCCCATTATCAGTAGTTTTTTTCTTTTTCTTCTTCTTTTTCTTTTTTACTACAGTAACTTCTTCATCAGAAACCTCTTCAGTCTTTTCAGTTTCCTCAATCTTTTCAGCCATATTATCAATCATATCATCAAGTTTATCTCTTGTATTATCAACAAAATCATCAATCTTATCTTTAGTAGAATCAACTATCTTATCAATCTTTTCTCCATTGATACTTTCATTTATATTCACAACAATCTTTTCTCTAACTTCATCAAAATTACCTTTATTATCTTTATCTTTATCAATAGAATCTAAATAATTAGAATATAAATAAACATATCTACTAAAGAATATATAGTATAAAGAAATAAATAAAGTTAATACAACACCACTAAATTCACCAGATGTAATCAAATTAATCACAAGATCTAAAGTACTAAGTACAAATACCATAGTAAAATAACTACCAGCTTTTATCTCATTAAAAGGACTTCTTTCTAATCTAAACTCTTTCCATGAAATAGTACCTCTTAAAAATGTATGAAACATCTGTAATAATAAGATAATACTAATTAAGAATCTTAAGAATAATACTATATTAAATGAACTAATAATACTTAAGAAAGATGTCATAGTAACAAAAAAATATAATAGTATTAAGAATAAATTTAAATAATTAAAATATTTCTTTCCTACCTTAAATCTAATAAGTACAAAATATAATAGTATTATTACATATAATAAGTTTACATTCATAATATTTCTAAATAAATCCCAACCAACTAAATTAGATCTACTACTTATAGATTGAGAATAAACAAGTATTCCAAATAATAATACTGTTACTATATTAGTAATAAATCTAGGATTATCATACCAAGCTTTCACTTCATTTTTTTCTTCTAAATTCATACAATCACCTTCTATTATGATTATATCATATACTTTACAATCACAATAAAATAATTTCATAAAATTTAAAAACATGTAAATATATGTTATAATATCCTTGATTGGAGGGATGTATTATGAATTTACCTACCGTCGCTATACTTGGAAGACCTAATGTTGGTAAAAGTACTCTATTTAATAAAATAGTAGGTAAAAAAATATCAATTATAGAAGACATTCCTGGTGTAACAAGAGATAGAATATATGAGAAAGCTTCATATAATAATAAACACTTTTATCTGATTGATACTGGTGGTATAGATGCATCTAAGATGGATTTCAATGATGAAATAAAAATGCAAGCAGAAATTGCTATAAATGAAGCTGACGTAATAATATTCATGGTAGATGGAAAAGAAGGATTAACGTCAAACGACTTATTAGTAAGAGATATTATAAGAAAATATAATAAGAAAGTAATAGTCGCTATAAACAAAACTGATGTAAAAGAATCTCAAAATAATATATATGATTTCTATGAATTAGGATTTGACAATTATATAGAAATATCTGGTATTCATAATAAAGGTTTTATTGAATTAATGGATGCAGTAACAGAAGACTTTAAAGAAAAAGAATTAGTAGAAGATCCTACTACAAAAATATCAGTAATAGGAAGACCTAATGTAGGTAAAAGTTCTTTAGTAAATGCTCTATTAAATGAAGATAGAATGGTAGTATCAAATATCGCAGGTACTACAAGAGACTCAGTAGATACTAAATTTAAATATATGAATAAAGATTATATTTTAATAGATACTGCTGGTATGAGAAAAAAAGGTAAAATATATGAAAATATAGAAAAATATTCATTATTTAGATCAATGAAAGCTATAGAAAGATCAGATATATGTTTATTAGTTATTAATGCAGAAGAAGGTATCAAAGAACATGATAAACATATCGCAGGATATGCTATAGAAGAAGGAAAAGGATTAATAATAGTAGTAAATAAATGGGATAAATCAGAAGAATCTATTGCTGATTATAAAGCATTAGTACGAGCAGAATTCCAATTCGCAACATATGCTCCCGTAGTATTTGTATCTGCTTTAACTAAAAAGAGAATATCTACTCTAATGCCAGAAGTAGAAAAAGTAGAAGAATCAATTACTAAAGAAATCCCAACAAGTTTATTAAACAATGTAATATTAAATGCTCAAATACTTAATCAAGCACCATCATATAAAGGTAAAAGATTAAGAATATACTTTGTCAACCAAAGTGGAAACAAACCACCTAAGTTTACTTTAAGAGTAAATGATAAAGGTTTAGTACACTTTTCATATGAGAGATATATTGAAAATACTTTAAGAACAAATTTCAACTTAGAAGGAACACCAATAATAATTCAATGGAAGAATAGAGGTAATGAATAATGATTATAGGAGATAATTTTAATGCTAATCAAAATAAATTCCAAGATAAGATGAATACTATTAAACAAAATGGACAAATGTATAATGAAAGTGGAGTTAATCCATTTGTAGAAGATGTTAACTCAATGAGTTATTCTGATGCTACAAACACAGCTAATATGAAAAACAAAAGTCTATCAATGTTAAATGAAAGACTTAAAGCAGGATTAATAACTACAGAACAATTTCATCAAGAAGTAAACAAACTAAATAAAAAATATAAATAAAAAAAGAAGTAGATCAAACATCTACTTCTTTTTATAATTTCTTTAAATAAGAATTATATTTATTTAATAATTTATAATTATTAAACTTTACACTATTACCAGAAATCTTCCAATTTTTAGAATTATCTCTTAAAAACTCTAATGTAGCTATAGTAACATTAATAGTATTATCAACACTCTTCTTATGATTATTAAGTTCATTTATATTATCTAACTTATCATAAACTTTCTCATCTTTAATAACTTCTTTATATAATTTAATATACTTTTTACTCTTAGTATAACTATTAATATAATTATTTAAGTACTTCTTATCACTCATCTTAATTAAAGAATCTACATCATTATCATAAGAAGATTTCTTTTCTTTTAAATATTTTAATGATTTTTCAAACTTAGGTCCATCACTCTTATAATTAGATACATTCAACATATTAGATATCTTTTTATCACTAGTAATACTCTTAATATTATTTAACTTTATAGAATAATCACTCATATAATTCTTAATAGCTTCTTCTACATCACAATATCCAAATGTAGTTTTACAATTAATCTTATACTTAGAATCAATCTTCATATTAACAACTTCTCTAACTTCTTTTCTAAGTACTTTTTCATTATATCTACATAATATTACATAAATACCAAATATTATTAAAATAATAATTAATATTATAATTAAATATACTAATTTACTTTTCTTATTCATAAAAACTCCTAATTACTAAGAATATCCTCTATTCTTTTTAAAACATCTTTTACCCCTAACTTAGTAACACTAGAAAATACTACTAAATCATCACCTACTACTAAATCTAAAGTATCAATAATAGTCTTTAGATTTTTTTGTTTCTTACTACCAGTAACTTTATCAGCCTTAGTCGCAATAACAGTAACAGGTACATTATAATACTTTAAAAAATTATACATTAATAAATCATCTTCAGTAGGTTTAATCTTAAAATCTACTAACATAAATACTCTTTTTAATTGTTCTCTCGTTTCAAGATATTCTTCAATCATCATACCAAATTTTTGTCTATTTTCTTTAGATGTTTGAGCATATCCATATCCAGGAACATCAATTAAATAAAACTCTCCATTAATACCATAAAAATTTAATGTTTGAGTCTTACCAGGTTTAGAACTAGTATAAGCAAGATTCTTTCTACCTAAAATAGAATTAATAAAACTACTCTTACCAACATTACTTCTACCAACAAGTAAAAACTCAGGTTTATTATCCATAGGATATTGACTTCTACGAGTTGCGATTATATCCAAATTAGCATCTTTAATTATCATTTTTCATCTCTCCTAATAATTTATCTAAATCATTAACTAATGATAACGCTTCATCTACAGTTTTTACTCTAGCACCTGCAGCATGAATATGTCCACCACCATTATATTTTTCACAAACTTTGTTAATAGTTACTCCTCTACTTCTAACAGATATTCTAAATATAGAATTACGTATATCTTCAGTAATAGTAACCCATACAGGAACACCATCAATAAAATTAAAATTATTAATCATATTACCAGCAGCAGCACTATCTACTTTATATTCTGCTTGAGTATTATTATCAATTACTGCGTATCCTACACCATTATCAGTAACTTTCATATTTAAAGAAATATAACCTTGTAATCTAACTTCTTCCATTGGACGAGTATATATCTTAGGATATAACTTTTCTAAATCAATATTATATTTATCCATATAATCACTAATTAATCTAAAAGTAGAACTAGTACAAGTATTAAATAAAAATCTATTAGAATCAGAAGCAACCCCCATAAATAGAAGTTCAGCAATCTCATCATTACATTTTAAATCTACTGATTCAAGTAATTCCATAATTATTTCACAAGCACTACTCTTATTATCATCTATATACTCTAAATCACAAAATCTCTCAATAAAAGGATGATGATCTATTTTAATCTTATAATCAAACAAATCAACAATCGCAGTATCTACTCTTCTCTTATCAGGAGTATCTAATACAATTAATAATGCATTATCATACTTAACATATTTATCTATATTACCAATAGAACCAAATTTTTGAGATCCTGATCCAATCGCAATAACATTCTTATTAGGAAAAGTTAATCTAATAGAATCCCTAAGTGCTAAAGAACTACATAAAGCATCAGGATCAACCCCTATATGTCTAGCAATAACAATATTATTATACTCTTTTATTCTTTTATAAATTTCATTAAACATATTAATTTCCATTTCTAACCAAGTTTAAAGTATCTCTCGCAATCATTATCTCTTCATTAGAAGGAATAATATAAACTTGGATTTTAGATTCATCTGTACTAATCTTTATATTCTCTCCTACTCTTTGATTATCATCTAAGTTAATTTTAACACCAAGTAATTCCAAAGCTTCACATATCTTTCTTCTAACAGGTATAGAATTCTCTCCAATTCCACCAGTAAATACAATTATATCAACACCACCTAATAATAAGTAATATTGAGCAATATAATCAACAACTCTTCTAACATATTTTTCAAGAGCTAAAGAAGCTTTCTCATCACCCTCATCAACTTTTTCTAATATATCTTTCATATCAGAAGAATATTCACTAATACCAAGTAATCCACTATTCTTATTTAAATCATAAATTACTTCTAAAGCATTTTTACCTTCTTTTTCCATAATATAAGGTATTATAGAAGAATCAACATCTCCACATCTAGTACCCATCATTAAACCAGATAAAGGAGTAAATCCCATAGAAGTATCTACACTTTTACCATCTTTAATTGCACAAACAGATGCTCCATTACCAAGATGACAACTAATTAATTTATACTCTTCTTTACCAAGTAATTTAGTAACCTCTTCTGAAACATATCTATGATTAATTCCATAAAAACCATATTTTCTAACACTATATTTATCAAACCATTCATATGGTACAGGATATAAATAATTAACTTTATCTATAGTTTGATGAAAAGCAGTATCAAAAACTCCTACCATTCTAGTATTAGGTAATAACTCCATACAAGCTTTAATTGTATCAAGATTACCCTTCATACTAACAGGAGTTAAATTAGTTAAATCTTCTAATATATGTAATACTTCATTATCAATGATAACACTTCTATTATATATATCTTTACCATGAATAATTCTATGTCCTACAGCAAAAATATCATCAATAGACTCAATAATATTTAAAGTAATAATCTTATCTATTATTAATTTAACCGCATTATAATGATCCTCTACATTAATAGATTCACTAACAGTATCATCTCTATATTTAATTATATATTTACTATCAGACATACCTATATTACGAACAACACCATTACATATTATAGATTCATCACTCATATCAAATAAACTAAATTTTAAAGATCTACTACTTGAATTAATTGCTAAAATATTCATATAACTCTCCCCTCAAGTAATAACATTATACTACATAATTAAAATAAAAAGAAGTCATAATAGACTTCTATCTTCTCTTCTTAAAATTAATAAATATTATACCCATTACTAAAATAATAATAAATACAGAAGAAATAACTCCTATAGTAACCAATTTACTATTATCATTATCTTTATTTTCAGATTCCTCAATAGCTTCATAATACTCTTCATCATCAGCAATTATAGTATTAGGATCACTCTTATTAGGAATATCTTCATTAATATAATCTGAATAAACCCATCCAGAAACAGTTTTATTTTTAACATAAACATAAGGACCAAAAGTATAAAAACCATCTATTTTAGTATATTTTTTTAAACTACCAGATTTTTCTAATCCAGATGGATCTGTATATAAATCTGCTTCAGTATTAACAAGATAACTAACAGGTTCCATAACATGAGCACTTTTCATATCAAATGGTCTTTTTAACTTATAAGTATCTTTTTTTATAGAAGTAACTTGTATACCATTACTAAATTTAATTACAGTATCACCTTCAAGTTGATAACACATTTTAAATTCAGTATTTTTCTTAATATTGTATTGTTTAGTATTATTATAAGCAATAGTATCAACAGTAGTAACATAATCTAAATAATCAGTACACTCTTCTGCATTAACATTTAGAGTTCCAATTAATATAATTCCTAATAATAAATAAACCACCTTTTTCATTCTATCACCAATTTAATTATATCAAAAAAAAGACTAATTAAAAGTCTTTTTATTTATTACATAATTTATAAGTATCTCTAATAATCATTAACTCTTCATTAGTAGGTAATACATAAATATCTATAGATGAGTCTTTAGAACTAATTTTTCCTTCATGAATATCTTTATATGAAGCAATCTTTTCATTAGTTTTCTTATCTAATTTTAATCCAATTGGAGCTAATTTATTAATTACATCTTCTCTAAATGAGATACCATTTTCTCCAACACCAGCAGTAAATACTATAGCATCAACTTTACCACCTAGTTCGATAAAGTAATCAGCAATATATTTACTAACTCTATCATTATAAAGTCTAATAGCTAACTTAGCATTTTCTTCACCTTTACCAGCAGCTTCTTCAACGTCACGTGAATCACTATATCCACATACTCCTAAGTATCCACTCTTCTTATTTAAAGCAGTAGTAACTTCAGAAATATCCATTCCAGATTCTTTGCAAACATACTCTAAAATTGATGGATCAATTGAACCAGATCTAGTACCCATCATTAATCCATCTAACGGTGTAAGACCCATAGTAGTATCAAAACATTTACCATCTTTAACAGCACTAATACTAGCACCACTACCAATATGACAAATAATTAAGTTAACTTTATCTTTTCCTAATTCTTTTTTCATTTGTTCAGTAATATATTTATGACTAGTACCATGGAAACCATATTTTCTTACACCATATTCTGTATACCATTCATATGGAACAGGATAAATATAATTCTCCTTAGGCATAGTTTGATGGAAAGCAGTATCATATACAGCAACCATAGGTACTTCAGGTAAAGCTTTCTTCATAGCTTCAATACCAGCTAAATTACCAGGATGATGTAGAGGACCTAACTTAGTTAAATCTTTAACATCTTGAATAACTTCATCAGTAATAATAACTGAATCAGAATACTTTTCTCCACCATGTAAGATTCTATGTCCTACACCCTTAATTTCATCTAAAGAATCTACAGCCTTATGTTTAATTAATTCATCAATTAACACTTCTACAGCAGCTGTATGATCTTTTAAATACTTTTCTCCTCTAATTTTTTCTCCATTGATCTTAGTAGTCCAAAAACTATCTTTTAAACCAATCTTCTCAATATAACCACTAATAATAACTTCTTCTTCAGGCATTTCAAATAATTGAAATTTTAAAGAACTACTACCAGCATTAACACACAAATACTTCATTTTATATCTCCCTTCACATAATAGTATAAACTAATTATAATAAATCCTCAAACTTTTCTTCTTTTTTATCTAACTTAATAGTATTCAAATTATCAATACATTTATCAATTAACTCTTCATAATTAAATTTCTTTTCTTCTTCAATACATACATCAATACTAGGTTTTATAGCAGGATGACGAGGTACAAATATAGTACAACAATCTTCATATGGAAGAATACTAATATCATAAGTATCTATCTTACGAGCAATATCAATTATCTCTAATTTATCCATACAAGCAACAGGTCTAATAACAGGAGTATTAATAGTACTATTAATACAATTCATACTCTCTAATGTCTGAGAAGCAACTTGTCCAATACTTTCACCATTAATAATAGCCAAAGCTTTATATTTAGAACATAACCTCTCCATTATTCTATACATCATTCTTCTCATAATAGTAATAACATATTCATCTTTACAATTCTTATAAATAGACTCTTGTATCTCAGTAAAATTAATAATATGAACATTAATCTTATCAGTATAATCTAATAACTTATTAGCTAAACTAATAACTTTTTCTCTAGCATTTAAACTAGTATGAGGAATAGCTTCAAAATAAACACAATCCACGGCAATACCTCTCTTCATAGCAAGATATCCCGCAACAGGCGAATCAATTCCCCCACTAAGCATAAGTAATGATTTAGACTGAGTACCAACAGGATATCCTCCTAAACCATGATATTTATTAAAGTAAATAAAAGATTTTTTCTCTCTAATTTCAACATTTACCATTAAATCAGGATTATGTACATCTACTTTTAATCCTTCTGTATTCTTAAATATATGAGTAGCGATAACCCTATTCATATCTTGTGAATTAATTTCAAATGATTTATCACTTCTTTTTACATTTATTTTAAATGTATTAAAATCAATATTTTTAATTAACTTCAATACTTCTTCATTAATAGAATCAACATTACTATCACAAGAATAAACAATATCATACTCTTGTATCCCAAATACTTTATCTATTCTACTTTTAATCTCATCTAAATCATCATCTTTAAATTCAATATACATTCTCGCTCTATCTTTAGTTATATTAACTTCTAATCCAGTTAACTTATTTTTAATATTTTTATACAAAGTATTTATAAAGAATCCTCTATTTCCTTTTTTAGTAGATAATTCTCCATATTTAATCATAATTAATTTACTCATAAAACCACCAGTCATATTTTATCATAATAAAAAGATAAGTAAAAGAATTACTTACCTAATACTTTAATATTACTTTTTGTTTTTTCATTAAAATCAAAAATATTTTTATTTCCACAAATAATATCCATATAATCATAACTATCATTTAATTCATTATTTTTTAATGAACAAAAATGAGTAGTAAAGAATGGACTCTTTTCACATGAAACACACTTAACACCCAATTTTTCTTCATCATTATTACTAATAATACTATATTTAAAATCATCTTTAATAATATCTACAAATTTAATATCTTTATCTTGTACTTCTACTAGTAATTGTATTTCCTCACTACTATCAAAAAATAATGAATTATTAAAGATAGATTTAAAATCACAAGGCATATCAAAATTTAATAATGTTTCTAAAGCTTTATTTTTTATAGGATTTGTGTCATCGATTATATTTTTTTCTTTTAATGCATTTATAACATTGTTCATTATATAATACCTCCCACATGTAAAAAGATATTATATCACAAATTTAAAAAAATACAATAAATAAAACATATAGAAAAATCTATATGTTTAATTTTCTAATAAAGAAGTAATTTTATTACGTATATCTTTATCAACAACACTTATAACATTAAGACAAGTATCTAAAGAACTCTTATAATTTCCATTTAAGAAAAATTGTTCTGCTCTAGTTAAACCTCTATCTATTTCTTTATAGAAAGATCTATACCTATTACCATAAACAATACTCATCTCTGCCATCTTAGCATTCTTAATCATTTGATTAGTAGTATTATATAATTTCAATACTAAGTCTCTAGCAGTATCTACTCTAGTATTTAATACTCTAATCTCGATAGGTTTCTTTTCTAATTCATTAATAACTTCTTCAATAGCTTCATTTGCTTCTCCAAGTTGTACAAAATAATTATCTGTAATAACTGGTAATTTATAACTATGAATAAGTTTTCTAGATTCTTTTAAGAATGATTCTATCTCTTTTAATTGTTCTCTAGCTCTTTCTTCATCATCATACATATTACCTAAAGATTTTAATGTCTTATTAAAATTAAAATCCATCTCATTTAATCTTTTAGTTAAATTATCAATCTCTTCATATAATAATGAGTAACTAGCAGCTTTACTATCTTCTTTTAAACACATTTTCTTATAATCATCATTAATAACAATCAATAACTTATTAGCTTGATTAATATCACTAATATCATTTTCAGTTAAATTATAAGTACTCTTAATTTGATCTAAACTATCAAACACAGAACTAACTTGTGTATTAACTTTTTCTATTCTTTCAGCAAAAGCTCTCTTCTCTTCATCATAAGCTCTCTTAGATAATCTTTCTTTTTCAAAATCAATATATAATCCTTGAAAGAAATTAAGTATATTTACTAAATCAAATTTACAATTCTCTAAGTTTAATAATTTTACCTTTTCTTTTATCGCATCAATAGACTTTTTACTTTCTTCAATATTATATTCTATATTTAAATATTCTAAAGAATATCCATTATTTTTCATATCTTCATAGTTTTTAGAAATATCATCCATAACTTGAGGAAGAGTATGTTCAATTAAATTATTAATTTCAGGTAACTCATTAACTACTATTTCCATATGATCTACCATAATAGTAATAGCTTTAACAATACGTACAGCTTCCATATAATCAGTCATTTCCATTACTCTATCAAAATCAGTAAACTTATTAGAAATATTCTCTAATTGAAGTTCAACATTCTCAGCCATATTTCCATATAGATGTCTATTATTCTTAAATCTTTGATTAATAGTTCTATAACGAGATTTTAATTTAGTAACAGAACTTCTATATTTATCTTCATTAGAAGTAAAATCTTTAACTTCATTTAATAATTTATCAGCAGCTTCTCTTACTTTATAGATTTCTAATTGTACTTTAGCAATCCTATATCCACAATTTTTATAATCTCTTTTATCAATATAAGTATCAAGATCTATCAACATATCATCAACAATACTTAATCTCTTATCTTTAATATCAGTAAATCTATCTTGCCATTTATTACATTTTTCATCCATTAAATCATTATTCTTAGTAATTTCCTCTACTTTAGACAATTCTAAAAGAACAGGAGTTGAAGCAACTACATTACGTTCAATTTCTAAATTTTTAATCTGTTTTCTAAAATAGTTTGATTCTAATTTACGTACTATAAATAGAACAACAATAACAATAACTAACGCTATAACTATAGAAGACCCAATTATTAGAAATTGCTCAGTCATAGAATCACTCCAATCTTAATAACATTTTATCACAGTCATATTATTTTTTCTATACATTATTAAAAATAAATAGTTTGACTTTATTTCATCTTTATAATATAATTAATACTGCAAATTCCTTGAAACAGCAGATTTAGAATATTTTAAAGTGTATTTGGTTTTATAGTAACAATGCTGTTTATGTGAACAAATACTCCCTAAGATATGGCTAAATTATTTCATTGATTTGTAAAATAATGAAAGGAGGAATATTATGTCAAGATATACTGGATCTGAATATAAAAGATCAAGAAGTGTAGGATTCTCTACAACTGAAACTGGACGTGAATTAGCTAAAAAACCTAATAGACCTGGTCAACATGGTGCTGATCGTCGTGGTAAATTATCTGATTATGGAAGACAATTAAAAGAAAAACAAAAAGTACGTTTCATGTATGGTTTATCAGAAAGACAACTTAGAAAAACTTTCGATGAAGCTGGTAAATTAAAAGGTATTCATGGTACTAATTTCTTAAGATTATTAGAATCTCGTTTAGATAACTTAGCTTTCCGTGCTGGATTTGCTAATACTAGACGTGGAGCTAGACAACTTGTTAACCATGGACATGTAACTGTTAATGGTAAAAAAGTTGATATTCCATCATACAGATGTAAACCTGGAGATGTAATCTCATTAAAAGAAAAAGATATGGATTTAAAAGTAGTTAATGAATCACTTGAAAAAGTATCAAAGAGAGTTGACTTCATTAATTATGATGAAAACAAAAAAGCTGCTACATTCGTAAGATATCCAGAAAGAAATGAACTTAATGCTGATATCGATGAAGCTGCTATAGTTGAATTCTATAATAAATAGTAATAATAAAAAACAGTTCAAATTAATGAACTGTTTTTTTTAACTAATTATAAAATATAAAAGTAATAATAATATAACAGTAGAAAATGAAATAATACTTAACATTATATTAATTGTATCAGTATAACCTTTTTCAGAATTTGAAGACTCTGGTTTTTCAATTTTTAATACTTTCGCAGGTCTCTTTTCTAAAGGAGTATTCTCTACTTTTATTTCTTCCTTAAACATATCATTTAAATCATTTTGTCTCTTCTTATTAAAATCAAAAGTCTCTTTATTATAATTTACATTATCATGTTCTTCAACATAACCTTTATCATCTTTAATATTAATATCTTCTTTATTAACAATATCACTATCATTTTTATGTTCTTCAATATCAAAATCTTTATCTATATTATAATCAGTAACTTCACCATTACCATTATCAATAGTTATACTATCATAATCATTATTAATATCCTCAGCTAAACCTTTATATTCTTCCATAGTTACTAATCCTAAATTACCTATATCACGTAATCCATCAGGAATAGACTCTTTATATTGTTCAAATATCATATTTTTTAAATAATTAAATTCTACATTATCTAAATTACCACTCTTTAGATTAGTATTTAAATTAGGAATTTTATTAATAACATTTTGTAATTCTTCTGGAGTAGAAGCAGAAGCAATCATCATAAGATTAATATCAGAATCATTAATCCTAACATTTTTTTCTTCTTTATCAGACATCTCTTCAAGAGCCTTTTCTTCTTCTAATCTTTTTTCTGTCTCTAAAGAATAATCTTCATCTTTTTCAACCATTTTATCCAAGAAATCTTCTACTTCAATATTAATATCTTGAATAATATCAGCATAAGATAAATCACTATCTAAATATTTAATTTTTAATGAATTAATAACACTATCAGGTAACTTGATACCAACAGAAGACTTTAAATCTTCAACCATCTGATTAATATAAACTTCTACCATTTTACTATTATTCATTATAATCACCTCATAACTGTAATTCTTTTATATAACAATTAGGAATCTTTTCTAATTTTAAATCACTATCTAAAGAAATAATATTAATAATACAATATAAAACTCTAATAATAGCTTCATGAGATACAATAATTATATCTTGATCTTTATAATCCCTCTTTAAATCATTTAAAAACTCTTCACAACGCTTAAACATATCTTTAATAGGTTCTACTCCCTCTAAAGAACAATTCTCTTTATAATCCCAATATTTAGAACTATTATAGAGACTATATTCTTTACCAGTATAATTACCCATATCTCTTTCAATTAATCTATCATCTACTTTAGTTAATACTCTATCTCCAACTATTATTATAGCAGTTTCAACACATCTAGCTAAAGGAGACATAAAACATATATCATAATGATTATCTTTTATTTCATCTTTTAATCTTAAACAATCTAAAACACCCTTCTTAGACAATTTAACATTCTTAAAACCATTAATCTTATCTCTATCTTCAAACATAACTTCAGCATGTCTAACTAACGTAATCTTCATATTATTTAGTCACCAATACCTTTAAAGCATTACTAAAAGTAATAAACTTAGTCAAATAATTTCTCTTATAAGAAGAATAACCACATACTACATAATTACCATCTACTTCAATTATATCAGTAAAATAAGTATCCTCATCTTTACCATAAGAAACAACATCAATCTCCTCTAAAGATTTATTATACATACCAATAATACCATTATAATTATCAACTTTATCTATACCAATAACTATAATTTTATCATTACTTAGAATTAATCTATTATATCTAGAATTATTTTTATTATAAATAACCTCATCTTCTTTATCTAAATCAAAATTAAACTTTAATAATAAAGCCCTCTTATTATCAGAATACTTCTTAGCTCCAGTTACATATAAATATTCCCCATCAGAAACAATAGAACTAAAACCAATATCATCAGTATATTTATATTTATAATTACTAATTAATTTACCATTCATATCATATTTACATATAATTCCAATATTCTTATCAAATAAACCAACAGTATAAATATAATCACCAATCTTAATTAAATCATTATATTTACCATAATAACTATTTCCATAGTGTTTTTTCCATTTAATAGTACCATTAACCTTATCTATCTTTAATAAATAAGCTCCTCCATTACTATTATTTTCAGAATTACTAAATCCAGTAGCATAATAATATTTATCATTAATAATACCAGTAAAAGAAGTCTTATCTAAACTACCAAAAGTCCTTTCAAATAAAACATTCCCATCTTTATCATATTTAACTAATAAAGCTTTAGTATTACCATTTTTATGATCTTTCTTATCAACCTCATAAGAACCTACTGTTACCACTGAATTATCATCTAATAACAAATCATAATAAGTACTACTAAACTCATTATTATAAAGTTTCTCTTTTACTTTATTAAAATTATCATCATAAGAACTAACCTTAGCCTTCTCAAAATACTTAGTATTATCATTATTACTTCCTACGGTGAAAAAAGAACCTTCGTTATATGATATTGAATTAACCCCATCAAAATAAAATTTATTATCTTTGGCAAACAAGAAAAAATATAATACATAAAATAATTGAATAATTAATATGATAACTATGATTGTAATAAAAAATTTCAATATTTTTACTATCTTCATGTACACCTCTCCATTTTCATTGTACCAAATAACTTTTTTTATAAAAAGAGAAATTAAAAAAGAAGACATTTTTGTCTTCTTTTTTTGTAAACTAATGTTAATTCATAATACCAACATGATATTTTTTCTTACCACGTCTAATAACTAAATACTTATCTTCAATAGCACTATTCTTAGAAACAGTCAATTCTAAATCAGATACTTTTTCTCCATTTAATGTAATAGATCCATTATTAATAAATTCTCTTGCTTCTCTCTTACTAGAGCAAACATTATTATCAACTAATAAATCTACTATATTAGTTCCTTCTTTAACTTCAAATGGAGTTAATCCTCCAAAAGCCATTTCAACTTCTTTAGCAGTAAAGTTTTTAATATCTCCACTGAATAATGCTTCAGATATCTTAACTGCCTCATTATAACTTTCTTCACTATGAATATGAGTAATAATTTCATGAGCTAAAGCTTTATGAGCAATTCTCTTTTCTGGATGTTCATTATTTTCTTTTTCAATTTCTTCTATTTCTTCTTTAGATAAGAAAGTTAATTTCTTTAAGTATTCAATAATCATAGAATCTTCTAAATTAATTAAATATTGATAAAACTCATAAGATGATGTTTTATTTTCATCTAACCATAAAGCATTACCTTCAGTTTTACCAAACTTATTACCTTGAGAATCAGTAATTAGAGGCATAACCATACCATAAGCTTCTTTATCTAATTTCTTTCTAATAAGTTCAATACCTGCAGTTATATTACCCCATTGATCTGATCCAGCAACTTGTAACTCACAATTATATTCTTTATATAGATAATAGAAGTCCATTGCTTGAAGTAACATGTATGAGAATTCTGCATATGTAATGCCTACATCCATTCTTGACTTAACATGATCTTTCGCAAGCATATAATTAATATTAAAATATTTACCATAATCTCTTAAGAAATCACAAATATTAATATCTTTAGTCCAATCCCAGTTATTTACTACTTCAAAACCAAATACTTTCTTTGCTTGAGCAGTTAAACCTTTAATATTCTTCTCTACTTCTTCTTTAGTAATTAAAGGTCTTTCAGAATTAGGTTTTGGATCTCCTATTAATCCAGTAGCTCCTCCTACTAATAACAATGGTCTATGTCCAGCTTTAGCTAATCTAGTACATATTAAAAATGATGAATAATGTCCTATATGCATAGAATCTGCTGTTGGATCTGTACCAATGTAGAATGTCATTCCACCCTTATTTAATTTGTCAATTAAATCAGGACTACTTATCTCTTGAATTAATCCTCTCCACAATAAATCTTCATAAACTGTCATATTCTTTCCTCCCATCAAAAAAAACTATAAACTAAGGGCGAAATAACCGCGGTACCACCTTAATTCATAGTTCATAACTATCTCTTACTAGTTAACGCCTAGATACGTGTTTTTTCATAGTTTGTATTTCATAAATTATAACATCTTAGTTTTCACCAACCACTAAGTCTCTAAAAATAATTATAACCACTAATTAATACTAATCACCAAAAACTACATACATAATATCATATTATTTCTTAAAATTCAAAGTTTTTTTACTATCTATATATATAATATGATTCCTCATATATCATATCAGAAATTTGTTCTCTAGTTCTTCCGTTCTTAGTAACATATTCATTATTTGAATCTACTACATAATTACTATTATTAGAAAAACCATCAGTATTATAATTGGATTCAATCCAATCACTCCAGCTCATACCAATTTCAAATTGATAATCAATAGACTCATAAGAGAACATACCATAAGATCCAGCTAATGTTAAATATCCACCTTGAGTAGTAGGCTTAGCCATACTAACATCAACAGAATTAGCATTAAAATTAGGTAGCAGAGTGGAACTTAAAAACATATCAGTACCATTATTAACACTAGAAGTGCTCCAATTTGATGATATTTTTATAGTAGTAAGTTTATAATCATATCTAAACATAATGGACATATTTGTTACATTAGACGTATTAAAAGATCTTATATCAATACTTTCTATATTACTCATACTAGAAAACATTCCACTCATATCTGTTACTTGAGAAGTATTAAAACTACTAACATTTAGATTTGTTATTTTAGAACAACCCATAAACATTTGATACATTCTAGTTACTTGAGAAGTATTAAAACTACTCAAATTTAATGTGGTTAATTCCTGATTAGAAGAAAACATTCCAGCCATATCTGTTACTTGAGAAGTATCAAAATTACTTAAATTAAGACTTGTCACTTTATAGCAACTAGAAAACATTCTAAACATGTTTTTCACTTTTGAGGTATTAAAATTGCTAACATTTAAAGTTGTTAATTTTTCACAATAACTAAACATATATGACATATCTGTTACATTTCTTGTATCAAAACTACTTACATTTAAAGTTGTTAAATTTTGACAAAGTTGAAACATTGCACTCATATTTGTCACTTTTGATGTGTTAAAAGAACTCAAATCCAAAGTTGTTAAACTTTTACAAGATGAAAACATAGAACCCATTTTTGTAACCATAGATGTATCAAAATTATTATCAAAAGTAACTGATTTTAAAGCCTCTAATCCTCTAAATAAGTTACTAGAATCAGGATTGGCAGAAACAACTCCATCTGCTCCAATATATAATATATAATATCCTGAATTATTTGGATCATTAGTAATCCAAGCTTTTACTGAATTATTTCCATTAGCTGACACATCCCATGAAGTAACTGCATTACTAGCAACAGTTTTTGAATCTTTAAAAATAATAGAGGTTATTTTAGTAGCATAATCACTACTATGAAAAGCTTCTGTTGAAGAATATGAGAATACTTTTAATAAATTATCAGAACTTTGTAAAGTTAAATATCCCCCTTGGGTAGTAGGTATAGCTTTAGCACTTCCAACATAATTAGAATCAAAATTAGGTAATTTACTATCATATAAAAACATCCCATCTCCATTTGTTACACTTTCTATACTCCATGTTGATGATATTTTTATTCTCATCAATTTACTACAATACGCAAACATTTGTCTCATATCTGTCACACGTGATGTATTAAAACTTCTTAAATCTAACATTGTAAGATTATTACAGTAATCAAACATACTACGCATATCAGTAACACTTGAAGTATTAAAAGAACTTAAATCTATGCTTGATAAACTATTACAATTATCAAACATCATAGACATATTTGTTACCTTAGCAGTATTGAAACTACCCACATTAATACTTGTTAATTTTTCACAATAATTAAACATATAAGACATAGATGTCACATTACTTGTATCAAAACTACTTATATTTAAACTTGTTAACTTTTGACAAATTTGAAACATTGCACTCATATCTGTCACTTTTGATGTATTAAAAGAACTCAAATCCAAAGTTGTTAAACTTTTACAAGATGAAAACATAGAATGCATTTGAGTAACTTCAGAGGTATCAAAATGATTATTAAAATTTATCGATTTAACATTTTCAAAGTGATAAAACAAATAACTAGAATTTGTATTAGCATACACAAATCCATTTGTGCCTCCAATATATAATTTATAATAACCAGAATTATTTGGATCATTGATTAACCAAGCCATCACTCTACCACTATTATTAGCAGATACATCCCAAGATATAACAGCATTAT
This sequence comes from uncultured Bacillota bacterium, assembly GCA_947168485.1. Classification (GTDB taxonomy): domain Bacteria; phylum Bacillota_I; class Bacilli_A; order RF39; family UBA660; genus RUG343. The sequence goes on from CAMVLZ010000012.1 coordinate 30,466, forward strand.
TAGGAACAGTATTGTTATCCATAAAATCAATGGTTGTTATTTTATTTTTATACGTATCACTATGAAAATCACTAGTTGAAGAAGACGTATAAGCCTTAATCATATTACCTTTATCTTTTTCATATGTAACATTTCCAGCTATTGTTATACTACTGTTTAAAGCACCAAAACCTACACTTAATAGTGTAGTTAAAGCAAACAACCCTGCTAAAAAAACAGTTATATAATATTTAGGATTTTTAGAAAAACTCTTTATTTTCATACAAACATCCTTGTATCATAATTATATTATATATACCAATATGTATCAATATAATCATACTATTTTTTTTACAGAAAACAAAAAACACATCTTTCGATGTGTTTTAACTACTTATCTTTTTTTTCTAATTTCTTTAATACTTCTTTAGTAACTTCAATTGCTTTTTCTCTTACTTTTTCAGAGGCATCCTTAATATAAGGAGTTCCCTTTTCTTTAGCTAATTCATATAATTCATCAGCTTTTTTCTTAACATTTTTAGCTTGTTTTTGAGCAATATCATATACTTTTTCTTTATCTAAATCTTCTAAAGCATCTTGAATTTCATAAATTTTATCTTCAAAATTCTTTTTAACTTCTTTAGCATCAATTTCACTTACTTTAGTTTTTAATACATTTAATTGTTTTACTAAAGCAGCTCTATTTTCTTTACCACTTCTTGGAGATAATAATGCTCCTACTCCAACTCCTATTAATCCTCCTAATAAGAATTTTCCAAAATCACCTTTTCTAGACATCAAAATCATCCTCCTTCTTTTTTTTCCTAAATAATTTTGATAAAAAGTCAGCACCACTAGATATAATACTATCACTCGCAAGTACAATACCATCAGTAACCTTATCTACTACTCCAAATAATCCATCTAATGATGTTACTTTATCTTCAACATTATCAACTATTCTATCTACCTTGTTTAATACATGAATACATTTAATACCTAAAACTATAAGTACTATTAACAATATTATTCCAAGTATATATAAGAATATTGTCAATAAAGTATTAACATCTACCATCATATTACTCACTCTCCTGATACATAGAATCTATTAAATCAAATAAATTGTCATCATTATCATCATCTTTAACTTCAGATACTTCTTTTTTCTCTTCTACTTTTTCTTGAGATCCATGTTTACCAGTCTCTTCTTGAACTACTTCTTCTTTTTTATTATTTTTATCAACATAATCAACATTATATTCAAGACCTAAATCATTAAAATACTCTTCAGCATCACCCATAGTAACAGTTTTTACTTCTGGTTTAGCTTCCTCAGTACTTAAATCAACAACAGTATCTTCATTTAAATCTTCTTCACTGATCTTAGGAATAGGCATAGTATTTTCTAATTCTTTATCCATATCATCAATTAAATCATCAGATAAAGTACCATAAGCTTTCTTTCTAACATCATCAACACTCATATTACGTCTTTCATAACTACTAGTAAAAGAACTTTCTTTTTTACTAACAACATCTTCCTTCTTATAATTCTTATCAAGTACTCCATAAACAGGACTAATAATAGGAGATGGTTTAAATACAGTCTTTTCTTCTTTCTTAGACATAGAACCATATTCATGCATCTTTATACTAGTATCATTCATACCATATAAGTTATTAGGATGTTCTACAGCTTTTTGATATGCCTCATCAACAACCTTTTCTTCCATCTTAACAGGTTTTTCTTCTTTATAATAACTATAAGTATCTTTAGGTTCTTCTTCTATAATATCTACTATTTGAGCAGTATTATCAAAAGAATCATCTACAATCAAATCCTTATCTTCAATTACCTTAAAAGAATTACCTTCTACAGAAATAGGCTTATCTAAAACCATATCCTCATCATCTTGTCTTCTTTCTAATTTAGGTTTTATTTCAAAATCTTCATCTTTTAAGACATGATGATCTACCCTATCATCTACTAAAGATTGTTGAGCTTCTAATTTTTCTCTTTCTTTCTTCTTCTTAATCTTATCTTTAACAGATTCAGTCTTCTTTTCTACTTTTTCCTTTTTAGGTTTCACAGGTTTATCTTCAACTTCTTCTTCGACTTCTTCAAACAAAGCATTTTTTAACTTGTCCATTAAGCCCATGAATCTCACCTCTATTCACTATCTAAATCAATTTCATCTTCATCTACAGCTTCTTTATAAGCATCATCATTCTCATAAACAACATCTAAGAAATCCTCAGATTTATTCTTCTTATCAAACAATGAATACTCTTCTTCATTATAACTCAATGTATTATCTCCAATCAAACTACCAAGTACACTTCTATTAAACTTTACACTTCTTAAGATATAAGCCATATTAATAATACTATCATTTAAATCTTTTTTAGAAACATAACACTCTATCTTAGAATAATTATACATAAATTGTACTAAATATTTGTAATCAATCTCTTCAATTTGAAGATAACCTTCTATATCATTATAACTAAGTTCTTTTGAATAATAAGCTGTCTTATCAACCTCAAAATTACTCTTATCTTTATGATAATAACTAATCGCATCTATATACATATAATATTTATTATTATTAACATCTTGTAATACAGCATTATATTCTTTCTTGGAAACAAACTTCATTCCTTGAGGAATATTATACTTATATCCATCAAAATAAACATTATAATTTCTATTCTTACCTGATAATATAGTCGATACATTTTTCTCAAAATCGTTATTATCTAGAGTAGTAATACTACAACCAGTAACTAACACAAAGACTATTAAGAGTACTACAATAATCTTTATTTTTTTCATACTTCACCTACTCTTATTACATTATATCAAAAAAAATACAATTGTAAAATACTTTATTCTTTACTTCCTTCTAAATAATATATAGGATTTCCCTTATTAATAAATTTCTCTTCATATTCAGTAGTTATAATAGTTTCCTCCCTACTATGAAGATCAAAACTAATATTATTTAACCCATATCCATAATTACTAAGAGATTCTAAACTAGATATAAATAAATCTCTATTATCAGTTTTCATAATAATAGTTTTTTTATTCTTAAATATATTATCATATCTCTTTAAAAACTCTATAGAAGTCAACCTCTTAGAAGCATGTCTCTTCTTAGGCCATGGATCTGAAAAATTCAAATATATTAAATCAACTTCTTTATCAAAAGATAATTCTATATCTCTCGCATCCATTCTAACTATATATAGATTATCCAATCTCTTATCAAACTTCTTAATAGCTCTAGCTAATACATTATCATATCTTTCTATACCAATATAATTGATATTAGGATTATTTAAAGCATTCTCATAAATAAACTTACCAAATCCCATACCAATCTCTATATAAAGAGGATTATTATTACCAAATAACTCTTTCCATTTACCTTTATATTTAGAAGAATCTAATATTAAGAAATCACATGAATCTAATATTTCTTCTTTATTCTTTAAATTTCTAAGTCTCACTTGAATCACCTGCATATATTTTATCATATTTATCTAGTTTAAAAAACTATATTTACGTGTTATACTAAATAATAGAAAGTGAGGAATATATGTTAAGACTTACTAATATTGAAAAAGAGAAATATGATAAATTTGTATCAACTCATAAGAAAAAATCTCATTTCTTACAATCTTTATCATGGGGAGAATTAGCTCAATCTAAAAAGAATCTAACTCCTCACTATTTAGGTTTAATAGATGATGATAATAACATAGTAGCGTCAGCCCTATTATTAGAAAAGAAATTACCTCTTAATATGACATATTTTTATTGTCCTAGAGGATTTGTAATAGATTATAACAAAGATGAATTAGTAAAAGAAATGACTAAAGAATTAGTAAAATTCTGTAAGAAAAATAAAGGTATATTTCTAAAGATTGATCCTGATATTATCTATAAAAGTTATAATTATCTAGATGAAGAAAATAAATTAGATCATGATCCTGAAAAAATATTTAAGACTTTAAAAGAAGCAAAATTTAAACATTTAGGATTTACTAAGAATTTTGAAACATCACAACCAAGATATACATTCAGAATAGATTTAAATCAAGATCTAGATACTATAGAATCACACTTTTCTAAAACAACAAAACAAAGAATATCCAAATCAGAAAAACTAGACACAGTAGTTGAACTAGGAGATGCGAATGATATAAAAGCGTTCTATGAACTTATGATGCTTACAGAGGATAGAAAAGGATTTGTTTCTTATGGAGAAGATTATTATGAAGAATTATATAAGATATTCAATCATAATAAAAATACTAAAGCTACTCTATTCTTAGGTAAAATAGTCTTTTCTAAAACAATTAAAGCTTTAGAAGCAAGATTAAAAGATATTAATAATCAAATATCTATTCTACCTATAGATCATTTATCTAAATCAGCTAAGAATAAACTAAATGAATTAAAGAAACAAAAAGATAATGTTAAAAATGATATTAAAAAATATACTGATTATGAAAAAGAATATGGAAAAGAATTATTATTAAGTGCTCATATGATTGTTTCTTATGGTGATAAAGCATGGGTTTTATATGCAGGAAACCATAATAAATTAAGTGAAACTTATGTTAATTATAAAACATATTATGAACATATTAAGTATTGTAAAGAAAATGGTATAAAAATATATGATCAATTCGGAACAATAGGTGATTTATCTGAAGATAATCCAGTACTTGGATTACATGAATTTAAGAAAAAGTTTGGTGGAGACTATATTGAATTCTTAGGAGAATGGGATTATGTAATTAATCCAATAATGTATTTTGCTTTTACTAAATTAGTTCCTTTTTATAGAAAACTAGTTAAGAAAAGAAGCAAAAAGGAGTTAGAAAATGAAGTTAGAGAGATTAAGTAAAGAAGAATTCAAAAAGTATGCTGATAAATCTCCACAAATATCATTTCATCAAACTGAGAGTTGGGCAAATCTTAAGAAAAATAATGGTTGGGATGCATATTACTTAGGTCTTAAAGATAAAGATAAAATAAAAGCTTGTTCTCTAATTCTTTGTAAGACTTTACCTATTGTAAAGAAAAAAATGTTTTATGCACCTCGTGGTTTCTTAATAGATTATAATGATAAGGATTTATTAAAAGAATGGACTACTGAATTAAAGAAATTTGCTAAAAAAGAAAAAGCTATCTTTGTTAAGATAGATCCATATGTAGAATATCAAGAACGTGATAATAACGGAGATATTGTTAAAGATGGAAGAAATAACAAATCTTCTCATGATAACTTGGTATCTTTAGGCTATAAACATTTTGGTTTTAATACTATGCAAGATACTCTACAACCTCGTTGGATGCATGTTATTGATACTGATCGTTCTTTAGAAGAAATTGATAAAGATATGGATTCTAAAACTAGACAAATTCTTAGAAAGAATGAACGTTCTGGTATTACAGTAAGAGAAATTGAAAAAGATGAGTTACAAACATTTAAAGATATAATGCAAAAGACATCTGATAGAAGAGAATTTATTGATAGACCATTCTCATATTATGAAGCTATGTGGGATAATCTACATGATGATGGAATATTAAAAATACTATTAGGTGAAATAGATTTTGATTTATTTGAAGAAAATACTACTAATGAATTAAATGAACATAAAGATGCACTAAAAGATAGAATGTATAAACATGATAATGGTTTATTAAAGATGAATGAAAAGAAATATCTTTCAAATAATAAACAAGATGAAGAACAAATATCTCGTCTAGAAAAAGACTTAGTAAAAATAAAAGAATATAAAGAAAAACTAGGTCACAAGAAAGTACTAGGTGGAATTCTATTCCTTGTGTACGGCAATGAAGTTCTATCACTCTTAGGAGGAACTCTAGATGATGTTATGCAATTTAAATCAGCTTATACTATTCATTATGCTGGAGTTAAATATGCTCAAGAACATGGTTTTAAGAGATATAATTTCTATGGTATAACAGGTGATTTTAGTGAATCTAATCCTTTATATGGATTATATCTATTTAAAAAGAGTTTTGGTGGATATGTAGTAGAATTACTAGGAGAATACGATTTAGTAATATCTCCATTCTGGTATCATACATATAACATTGCTTTTAACACATATCACGGACTTAAAAATTTAAAACATAAAATAAAAAAATAGTTCTTTCGAACTATTTTCTTTTGATTAAATACTTGTAAGTAAATCCAGCGATTGCTGCACCTACAAGTGGAGCTATAATAAATACCCAAACTTGTCTAAAAGCTTGTCCACCTAAGATAAGAGCAGGTGCTAAACTTCTAGCAGGGTTTACTGAAGTTCCAGTTAATTGAATTCCGATTAAATGAACTAAAGTTAATGAAAGACCGATAACTAATCCAGCTAATTTATTATCTTTCTCATTACTAGCAAATAAAACAGTTAGAACAAAAATAAATGTTAGAATAACTTCTACAAGTAATGCTCCTGCTAAAGTAATATCTTTAGATGAAGCAGTTCCAAATCCATTTGCTCCTAAGTTTCCTACTCCAATAGAGCAACTACTAAAGATTACATATAATAATCCTGCTCCTATTAAAGCACCAATTACTTGAGCAACAATATAAATAATTGCTTCATTACCTTTAATTTTCTTATTAATAAGAACTCCTAAAGTAACAGCTGGATTAAAATGTCCTCCACTGATAGTACCAACACTATAAGCCATAGCTACAATAGCTAAACCAAAAGCTAATGATGTTGCTACTAAATCACCAGAAGATAATACTGCAACTCCACATCCAATTAATACTAAAACACAAGTACCAATTGCTTCGCTAATATATTTCTTCATAACTTCCTCCTTTAGTTTATTATACACCTAAAATTAGTTTTTATCTTCAATTTTTTTATGTATATATTTATCTATTTTTCTACCTAATATTTTCTTTATTAATCCCATCTTGTAACAATAAACAAAATAAACTCCTGCTCCAACTAATGCATAAACAATAATTATTAATAAACTAAATAATCTTCCATTAACACTAATAGGTATAACTAAACTTAAAACATATAATACAACAACCATTATAATTACACCTAAAACTATATCTAAGAAATTATTCTTAAAATCAGTAAAATCTATTTTATACTTTTTCTTTAAGAAAATAATACAAATAATAAAAGTAATTAAATAACCAATAATACTCGCAGTAATAGATCCATAATAAGCAGGAAATCCTATCTTATTAAAAATAGTTATTAAAAATACATTACTAATCATTTTAACTATTAATCCTATTAACATACTTATTAATAATAATTTATAATCTTTAAATAACTGTATTATAGTAACACTCAAAGTAAATAAACATATAAATAATGATACAAATACAAAATAACTTAAGAATAAATCTCCATCTCCACTACCATAAAAAACTTTCCAAATAGGATTAGCTAACATAGAAATACCTACAGCCATAGGTAAAGCTAAAGATAAAAGTAAACTAAATGAATTATTAACATGATTATTAATCTCTTTTTTATCTTTCTTAGTAATAGCTTCTGATAATGTAGGAATTAAACTTAATACTATTCCACTGTTAATAGAAATAATAATCATATTAATTTTCTTTCCCCAAGTAGAAATCATTCCCATAACAGTTTCAGCTTGTTCTGTAGAATATGAAGCATAATTAACTAACCCCTTAACAACAGTAGTTGTATCTACTAAATCATAAAGAGTTTTAACTACATCAATCATAATAAATGGTACAGCATAAATAATTATTAATTTTACTATTTCACTATTCTTAATTAATGGTTCATCTTTAGCTTCTTTTTCATGGAATTTTCTTTTATTTTTATGATAAATTCTAGATAAATATAATAATGAACATACTGCTCCTACTAAAGCACCTAATAAAGCAACAGTAACACTAAAAGAAACACTCATTTTAAATACTTTAATAACTAAATAACTACCAAGTATTATAATAGATACTCTAACTATTTGTTCTATTACTTGACTTATAGCTGGAGGAGTCATAATCTTATGACCTTGCATATATCCTCTATATATACTAAGTGAAGGAATAACTAACATAGCTAATGATATTACTCTAATAACTAATGTAATATCTTCTAAACTATTACCACCAGATAAATTCCCCATAATTAGTTTAGCAATAAGTGGGGCAAAGAAGAACAAGAATAAAAAACAAATGAATCCCATCAATAGAGCCATTTTCCTAGCTAAAGAAAATGCTCTTTTTTTAGCTCCATAATACCCTTTAGCATTATAATGAGAAACAACTTTACTTACAGATAATGGAATACCTGCAGTAGATATACTTAAAAAGAAAGAGTATATTGTATAAGCATATCCATAAAGTGCTCCTCCTAAAGATCCAACTAATGCATGAAAAGGTATAACATAAATTATACCTAAAATCTTACTTATAACGATTCCAATAGTACTTATAAAAGCACCACCAACGAACCCATTTTTCTTCATCAGATTTTTATCATTCATAGTACTAGTCTCCTAGAATAATTTTATCATAAAAAAAGAGAAATAACACTAATTAGTATTATTTCTACTTAACTACTATATTTACTATTTTATTTTTAATAACTATAGTTTTAACAATAGTTTTTCCTTCAGTAAACTTTATAACATTTTCTACTTTCATAGCTTTCTCTTTAATAGAATCTTCATCTTCATCTTCATCATTATTTATTTCAATAGTACCACGAAGTTTACCATTTACTTGAACACCTATTGTTAATGTATTATCTACTGTTTTACTTTCATCATATTTAGGCCATTCACTTTCACATATTGGTTTACCTAAATTATATTTTTCATTTAATTCTTCAGTAATATGTGGAGCCGTTGGATTTAATAAGATTAATAATACTCTATAATCATCTTTAGTAATAGACTCTTCTTTCTCATAATTATTAAGTAAAGTCATTAAACTAGAAATAGCTGTATTATACTTTAAGTTTTTAATATCTTCTTCTACTTTCTTAATTGTTTTATTAATTAAAACTTCATTAGTATAACCAGTTTTATCATTTAATTTCTCACCAAGACGTTCTACTTTTCTTAAGAATCTATCGCATCCTTTTAATGAATCAGTATTCCATGGAGCATCCATTTGATAATCTCCCATGAACATTTCATATACTCTTAAAGTATCTGCTCCATATTCATTAACTATATCATCTGGATTAATAACATTTCCTTTAGATTTAGACATTTTTTCATTATCTGGTCCTAATACCATACCATGACTAACTCTAGTCCAAATCATTTCTTTATTAGGAACTAATCCAATATTATATAAGAATTGTACCCAGAATCTTGCATATAACAAGTGTCTAGCAGTATGTTCCATTCCACCATTATACCAATCTACTCTATTCCAATACTTCATAGCATCCATAGAAGCAAATTCTTTATCATTATGTGGATCCATATATCTTAAGAAATACCAAGAACTTCCTGCCCAGTTAGGCATAGTATCTGTCTCTCTCTTAGCATCTTTTCCACACTTAGGACATTTACAATTAACCCAATCAGTTATATTAGCAAGTGGACTTTCTCCATCTTCAGTAGGTTCATATTCTACTACATCTGGAAGTAATAATGGTAAATCTTTCTCATCCATTGGAACCCAACCACAATCAGGACAATTAATCATTGGAATTGGTTCTCCCCAGAATCTTTGTCTTGAGAAAATCCAATCTCTCATTTTAT
>CAMVLZ010000013.1 GCA_947168485.1 uncultured Bacillota bacterium
ATTTCTACTCTTAATTAAATAATATCAATATCTTCAGACTTTTTATCATCTAAAACTTCTACTTTTTTATTAACTTTTTTAATAGAATTATCCTCTTTTTTATTATCTTTTTTCTTTTTAATTTTCTTTCTCTTTTTTATCTTTTTCTTATTATTTTTAATAAGTATAAACATAAAAATACTAAGTAATATCAATGAAATAGTAATAGAACCATAAAATATTAAATCAACCATAGATAAAGATCTTTTAATCTTTTGATTATCATTAGTTAAAGGAATTCTTTCTCCTCTAACAAGTAATCTATGTGTATTAATAGAATAAGGAGTACAAGTAATTAAAGTAACATAGTCTTTGTCTTTATCTAATTTAATAGATTTAGTATCAGTAGGTTTAACTACTTTAATATTATCTACTTCATAAGCTAATTTCTTATTTAATACATGTATATAAAAGATATCTCCATCTTTTAATAAGTTTAAATCAGTAAATAATTTAGAACTAGGTAACCCTCTATGAGCAGCTATAACAGAATGAGTTCCTTTTCCCCCTACTGGAAAAGAAGTACCTTGTTGATGACCAGCACCTTTTTCCATAACATCTTTATTAGTAGTATGAAATATAGGTAATTTAACACCAATCTTAGGTATTTCAATATAACCCATCATACCATTATCATCTAAATTTAATATTTTATTATAATCTTTATCATCTTTAAAATTTTCATCAATAAAAGAATCGACTATATCTAATTTAGTCAATTTCTTATTATAATCTTCTGCTTCCTTAAGTAAATATGAATTATTAACACTATTATTTTTATAATTATTAATTGTATTATCAATCTCTTTATTACTTTTAGAATTCATATAACTAGGAATAAACATTAATAATAATCCAAATATAAACAATAATATAAATATAACTACATATTTCTTTTTCATATTAAATAATATCTAAATCTTCAATAGTCTCCTCTTTAATTTTATAATTCTTAATAAATAGAACAAATCCAATAATAACTACAATTAAACCACTAAGTATAAATGGATAAATACCTATACCACCTGCAACAGGTAACATATTAACCTTTCTACATGGAATATTTAAAGTATATGTATTCTTATTTAATTGTACCGGATGATTATCTACTTTTAATTTACCATTACGATCAATTCTAACTTTCATAGTAGTACTATCTTTCATATATCCAGAAGGACTACTAACTTGTTTTAAATAATAAGTTTTATCAGGTAATAACTCTTCAAAAGTTAATCCTTCAGCAATTGGTAAAGATAACTTATCACTATCATATAAAGAATATTTACCACCATCAAGTTTATTATCTTTATAATCAGTATCATTAATAACTAAATCTATATTAGATACTTCAAAACTAACACTATCTATATATTTCTTAGTATCATTCAAATAATAATTATTATCCGCAATACCACCAACTATTTCAAAATCATTAGTAATAATAGAACTCAAATCATTATTAGCTTTATATTTACCATATAAATTAATATATCCTAAAGGATTAATATTATTAATTTTAACATTATTATCATTTAAAACAGTATATTGATTACTCTTAGTAAATTTAAATCCACCTAAACTACTCTTAACCATAATATCTTTAATATTTAAATAATCATTATTCTTAATAGTAATAACAAAATCTACTTCATCATTATTATGATAATAATCTTTTTCTTTAATAATATTAGCTTTAATACTAGGACTGAAATAACCATATAATTTCATCCATTGTCCATATATAACAATATTCTTATCACCTATAGTAAACTCATCATCACTTAACCATCCTAAGAATTTATATCCTTCAACTTCAGGATACTTTTCTAAAGAAACTTTTTCTCCTTCAGAATAATACTTAGTTTCTGGTAATAATTCTAAGTAATTATAAGGTAAAATATCTCCTCTAAATTTATAACTAACAGAATACATTCTCTTAGTAAATGATCCAGTAACAGTAACATTACATTCAGGCATACTAAATATATTATCAATAACTCTTATATCTCCACAAGTACTAGAAACACTCCATCCATTGAATATATATTTATCAATAACATCACCCTTAGTTAAACTATCTAATTTAACATCACTATTACTATAAATATCTTTCTCACTAGGAAGAATATAATTATCTGGTTTATCTCCAACTATTTCATATCTAACTTTATACTTAGAACTCTTCTTAAAATTACCAGTAAAAGTAACACTATGTTTAGGCATAACAAATGTATTATTATGAACTTCTACATCATCACTCTTCCATCCAGAAAACTCATAACCATCAACCTTAATATCACCCAATACCTCCACAAGTGATCCATCACTATAACCAAATCCTTCCGGTGCGGAACCCAAATTAGTTGGTACATCTCCACTATATTTATAGTTAACCGCATACAAAGAATTATCTTTTCCTAAGAAAGTATGTTCTACATTTGAGTATTTATAAAAACTTTTTTCTTTAATACTAACAGTATTATAAAAATCCATTCTATCATTATTTATCATTCTAGGAGTTTTAGTTACTATACCTACTGTTAATTTACAACCTGCTTGTAAATTTTTAATTTTAAATGAAATTATCTTAGTTTTTGGATTATATTTTAGTCCAGCTTTATTACCTACAACATAACCTTGACAACTTGTATTATCACTTCTCTTTACAGCACCAATACTACCATCATCACTAGTAACAAATCTAACAAATTGTAGTCCTTCAGGTAATCTATCTTCAACATAAATATAATCAGAATATACTTTACTTATCGCATTATCTGATGATACTTTTACATTTTTATCTATACCATCATAAACTACATCTAAATAATAAACTAAGTCAGTATTAGTTGCGATTCTAGAATTATTTTCAATTATTTCTGCTTTAGAACCTCTAGTAACTAAGAAAACTAAACTTCCAATTAAAAGCAAAAAAGAAAGCACTATTAAAAGAAATAATTTGTTCTTTGAAATTGTTTTTTCCATTAACAGCACTTCCTTTCTATTATATTAATCTAATTATATATGGATTATCTTTAGTACCCATACCATCAACTATTTTAACATTTCCTTTTAATGAGACAACTGGTCTTACATTAATACTACTATTACTTACAAGTTCACCTTTATTTCCACTAAATACATAACTATTACCATCATATTTATATGGACTCATCAAATAAAATTTACTTCCATTATCAATAGAACCTGCACTTAATAAATATTCATCAACACTAAGCATACCAACTGGATAAGTTAATTCTCCATTACCTAGTTTATTTGACACAGTATAACTATCTCTCTTGTTACATTCTAATGATATATTTTTATTTTTAACTCTATTATAAGTCTCAAATTCAAAATTATCATCTAACCTTCTATCATTACAATAAACAGTATCTTCAATATAATTTCTATATCTATATAAATTATTTATATACCATCTATCAATATAATATTTTATATTAGAATTTTCATTACCACCAAACACATTATTTAGTAATTCATCAATACTATTTTCACCATTTAAAGTTAAATAATAAATATTATTATCATCATATGAAGTAATATAATTAACACTTCTACAAGTATCATCTTCACTAAAACAACTATACTTCATATCATTAGTTATATCATCTTTAGAATCAATTAATTTATATACTCCATTTATATATTTAATATTTTTACTAAATTTATATTCACCATGATTAATCTTTTTAATATTAATTTTATCTCCATATGTATAAGATAAATCTGATAATGAAGAAGAATTACTATTAAAATTATAACTATTCATCAAATAATCTACACCAGTATTAACACATTTATTATTATTTTGAACACCATTGAATATAATCTTAACTCCCTCAGTATTAGTAGATCTAACTATATTCCAACAATATCCACCAAATATTAAATTATTATTACTCTTACCTTTATAGTAATAAATAGGTTTCTTAGTATTAGACATACTATGTATACCATTACTATAAGAATCTTTTAATTCATTACTCTTTAATAAATCATATAAACTTAAAGATTTATGTACATTACCTTCCATACTAAGAGAAACTTTCATCTTACTCCATGTACCTCTAACTAAAACATTATCTTCTCCCATAATAAAGTAATCATCATTAATCTTTTTAACTTTATCAACAACTTCCCATCCTTTGAATTGATAACCTTTACATTCTAATTCTTTATTTTCTAATTTGACAGTATCAAATATAGAATAACTCTTAGTAACAGGAATATCTTTTAATACACATCCCTTTGGAGCATTAGGATCATATATAACATCATAATTATTTTGAATAATAGGACTATTTTTACTATTAAACTTTTCTTCTAATTCTCCAATCTTAGATTTAACTTTCATCTCTTTAGAAACATTAAATATACCATCAATATCCTTATATTTATCAATTAATTTAATATTAAAACTCATAGTCGCATCAAATCCAGATATTAATTTATTATCTAGGTTCCAATTTATTTTATTCTTATTAATTTTAACTTTACCTATACTTGTATCAATATCACTACTAATATCAAAATAATTATTATCAATTATCTCTTCTATATTAAACTCTTCATAATTAATAGGTAACTTAATACTATTCTTAATATATTTACTAATATTATCAGAATTACTTATATAAGAATCATCAGTAACATTATCAACTTCATCTATAACTTTATTACCTAAGTCATATTGAATACCTGTAATATTAATATTTTTATAACTATCTTTTAAATAATTATATTCAGATACTTCTAGAGGACTATTAATAGTAGGATAAGAATTCATAATCATTAAAACTACTACATCTCTATTACTTTTTCTATTTCTTAATAAATAATCTACTTTACATAAAGCATCATAATAATTAGTACCTCTATTAAAACTAATATTATTAATATTTCTAATTAATTCATTATAATTATCAGTAAAATCACTTCTAATAACAGCTTTATTATTATAAGTAATTAAACTAACTTTATTACTATTATTAAGCATAGATTTTATATTAGATTTTAATCCATCTTTTAATTTATTAAAACTATTCTTACTAACAAAATTACTATCATTAACAACTAAAATAATATCTTTTGATTTACCATTCTCATATGGATTAGAACTAATAGTAAAAGTAACCTTCGCTTCATTATTAGTTAACCATTTAACACTCTCATTAATATTAAATGATCCCCCTACTTCATCTTTATATGAAGAATTAACACTACTAATATTAACTTCTTTAACTGGAGTAACTTGAGCAAAAGTTGTTCTAACTAACAATATAAAAAGAAAGAACACCATAAAAACAAGTATTCCAATCAACACTCTTTTTAAACCATCAATATTAATATTTAACCTATTAATAATATCACTCATATAGTCTCCATTATTAATTTAATTTTATCATTAATAGTAATCATTTTCAATACAAAAAGAAGATATCAAACTAGAGTAAGATATCCCCCTTCACTAATAGGTTTAGCCATACTAACGTCAATATAACTTGAATTAAATTTAGTTAAATTAGTACAGTCATAAAACATATTTATTGTTATTTAATAAAAAAAAGAAATGTATTTCTACATTTCTTATAAAACATCTACATCATCTTTTTTTTCTTCTACCATTGGTTTTTCATCTTTTAATTCTTCTGTTGTTTCAGATTTACCAGTATTCTTAATCTTAGGAGTATCTCCATTCTTTTCATAATTTAATACAATTATAAATTCATATATTTGATATACAAATACTAATAAAATTGGTAATAAAACAAACAATAAGAATCCAATTCTAGTAACTAAGAAATTCATAATAGAACCAACACTACTTAAAGCATTAGCATACTTACCTAAAGTTCTAGTTTGAGCAACATTTAGTTTAGTTTTTTTATCTCCACTAACTAAAGTTTCAATAGTATAAAGAGAATTATAATCATCTTTTTGAACTTTTTCTACAATACCAGTTCTAATTACATATCTATCATTAACAGTAGCATAATAATAGATTCTATCTCCTTGTACTATATCATTACTACTCTTTACTATTAATAAATCACCAGACTTAGTATTTTCAACATATTTAGCAGTAGTACCATCTATTGGAGAAATAGTATAATTACCAAATTGTGTAAAACCAAATTTGTTTCTAAATAGAATACAAGAAGTTAAGAATATAACATAAATAATTATAACTACCTCTAAAATATTCCATAATGTCTTTAAAATATTTTTCATCTCATTCACCAACTCCATATTAACATATTAAATATTCTTTTTCAATTAACTAATTATCCAGTAATTTTTTCTTTACAATAATCATTTCATAATCACTATCAATTAAAGTATCACTATCATATAATTTAACCATTAATTTATAAGATCCAGATGTTAAGTTATTTTGTAATGTCCAATTTATATTAATTGGTGACGAATCCAAAGGAATAGTCTTTTCATACATAGTCTGTGGATGATTTGGAGTATTTAAATTAACGTCAAATAGTGATGTTAAATCTACTTCATTATATTCAGATGAATCACTATTAGTTATATCTCTCTTATATAGTGAAACTCTAATATTAGGATTAGATAAAGTAGATGTATATTTTATTGTATAAGCATTCTTATTGCTTCCCATTTCATTTAATGATAATGCTCCATCTACTACTTTATTCTTATCATCACCCTTAATTATGATAGAACTTGCAGTAGCAACTACAGTAACATTCTTAGTAACAACTACAGGGTTAGCTGAAGCATGCATACCATCAGAAGAAGCAAATAAACTAAATTTAAACTTATAATTACCAGCAGGTAACATATCATCTGTCTTAAATATCATTGAATTTGTAATATTAGAAACTTTACCAGCTAATCTAATTCTAAATATACCATCAGCATCAGCAAAGTATTCTTGATTACCAATCATAATAGAAGTACCAGTTAGTAATGAAGAACTAACAGTATTATTACTACTATCTATTATTTCAACATTTAATCCCATCACATTACTTTCATAGTTAGTATCAATAATAGATTCTCTACCATCAGTAACATCATATGAAACTTTAGTTGTAATAGATCCATTATTATCAATATCTTGATAGATATAATCACCTAAATTAACAGTTTCTACTAAAGTTGAATTAGATTCATTATAAGTAGAAAATTTCATAAGTTCTTGACGTGGAGATAAAACATAATACATTGTTCTATCTTCATTATTACGTAATTCTAACATGAAAGTATTATTCTCACTTGGTTGTGTATTAGTACAATTTTTAAAATCAACTATAAACATAAATTCTTCAACAACTAAGTTATGATCAGAATCATAATATATTTGATTCATAGTTTCATCATCATAAGTATTAGATGTCGTCGTACTATCCATTGCGATGAAATCAGATAACCTGTACGTGACTTCATGATCACTCTGCAGTTGTGCCTGCTTAGCTGCATAATTCGTCGAGTTTACCGTGTAATAGTACTCTTTAGGCTGACCATCAACAGATGTATCAATCAAAGTTATCTCAGTACCAACAGGTAATACACTGTTAGTTACAATAGCATGATAATTATCACCATCATCACCATAGAATTTCTTAAAGCTTTCAGGTGTCGCAACCATAGAGAAATATGCACTAAATTGACTACGATTAGTTATATTAACAGCTGTAGCAGACGGCAAATCATACTTCTTACCATAAGTAATTGAAGCATCATATGCATCTCCTAAATCATATTCAACAGCCTCTAAATGAATAGTAATTGTAACTATATTTTCATCATATTCTATTGGATTTCTAGGAGTTAAAGCTTGTAAAGTAACTACTACAGTACCTAACTCACCACTAGTATTAATATTCTTAGCATGATAGAAATAGAACATTAGTGACGGCTCCATAGATTGTGAGTCAGTCTTATACATTTCTGTACCTGTATAATCTCCATTATCTCTACTTACTAATTTAGTTGTACCATAATTAGTCCACTCTCTAGTCTCAGCTTTCATTGAAAGACCAAATACAGTATTAGCTTCATTATTGTCATAAGCAACTTTAGGTACATTATTAGAATCAACTAACCTAATTCCATCTTCTAAGTCAGCAGCATCAAATGATAATACATTGAATATTGTTGAACCATGAGAGAAATCATCCATACCTAAGTTATGAGTACCTAATGAAGAATACTTAGAAGCAGTCATAGTAAATTCATAATTTATTGTAGTAACTCCAACAGACCAAATATAGAAATCAGAGTTATTTGGATGTGGAGTAATATATTCAGTCTTTAACTCAGTATAATCTCCATTAGCAGTTATATTAGTATAATATCCATCTTTCTTAATATCATGATTAGTAACATGAGCACCTTTAACTGAAGTTCCAGCAAATATATAATCATTTGAAGTAGTTTCAGAACCATAACTAAATGAATCATCATAAACTCCAAAATGAGGATTATGTCCAGAACCAGTATACATTCCTAAGAAAGTCATACCCCATACTTCACCAGTAGTAGTAGCATCTTGATTAGTAGCAACATTTAATTTTTTATTTGCTAACATATAAAGTCTATTATCAACATTCTTAGTAACAGTTTTACTCTCATCATCAATATTAACAACTGCTTTTACTTCAGAACCATCTTCTCCAACCATAGATTTAAATGTTTCTAAAAGGTTAGCATTTTCTCTTAATAATAACATTGAACCATTCTTAATAGTAAAATCAGGAACCCTACTTATAGAGTACTTAATAGTAGCATAATCATTAGTAGTATCAACAGTACCAGATAATTCTAAACAACTATTATCGATTACTACTTTACTAGCTCTTTGGATAGAAACTGCTTCATTTATACTATCTCTAGTACCTAAATTTCTAATATAAATTGTACTAGTAGCAGTAGACGCAATAACTGAGTTATTACCTGAACCAAAGAAAGATCCATTTACTATAAAGTCATGATTATGAGTACCATAATTCTTACCATCTATAATTATTTGCGCATCATCTGTAACAGATACAAATGAGAAGTCGTAGTTTTCACTACCAGAAGCATTAGCTTCACCTCCGGCAAAGACAGTTCCATATATATGTAAATCATTTTCTTCTAAATTTACTCCACTTGGAAGTGAATTAGTTCCAAGATATACATTAGTCTTTCCGTAAACTTTAGATGTATTAGCACCACCATATACATTTCCATAGATAGTACCACCATTTATATAAACATTTGCACTACTTGAATTATTAGCAGCACTTCCTGTAGCAGCAGCATTTCCTGATCCAAATACACTACCAGTAGCAGGTTTACCTGTCTCATTAGCAGTACCTATAACACTAGCTCCATCTATATAAATAGATGAATCACCATTAACTATCGCAGTTGCTCCATTACCTCCAGCATAAGCACTACCAGTAATAATACCATCAGTTATATAAATATTAGTATCTCCAGTAACAACACCAAAGTTACCTCCACCATATACATTATTATTAACTTTAGAATCATCTATATCAACAAAAGTATCTCCATTAACTTGAGCTTGGTTTCCTCCACCAAACAAAGTATTAATAACAGATCCATTTTTAATAGTAACATTTGTAGATCCTGTATTAGCTTTATTTCCTCCACCATATACAGCATCAACTACAGCTTTATCAACAATAACTTTAGGATTAGTAGTAATTCCACCATCATTATTACCACCATATACAGATCCAACATTAACAGTAGCACTATTATTACCAATTTGAACATTAGCATTAGTAACATCACCAGATTCATTAGCGCCACCATATACTGAATCAATAGTTCCACCTAAAATATCAACATTAGTAGTTGTAACACCTACTTTGTTACCTCCACCAAAGACATCAGTTATTTCACCACTATAAGTAGTAACATTAGAAGTTGTAACAGTTCCACCATCATTATTACCACCATATATTTGTCTAGCAACAATAGTTCCAGTAGAACCAGAACTACTTCCAGAAATAACAGTAGTTTTATTTACATTTCCAGAAGTATTTGAACCACCAAATACTTGATCACAAGTACCATTTTGTAAATTAATATTAGTACCTGTAGTTACATTAGCAGAATATCCTCCACCATATATATCATTACATGTACCACTAGCTAGAGTAACATTAGTTGTTCCAGATGAAGCAACATTTCCTCCACCATATATGTCTTCAGTAATGCTAGCACCATCAAATGTAACATTAGTTGTAGTTGCAGTACCACCTTGATTATTACCACCAAATATATTTTTAACACTACCAGATGTAGCAGTAACATTTGTAGTAGTAACAGTTCCACTTTGATTAGATCCACCATAAATATTTTCAGTTACAGTAGAACCTTGTAAGTATACTTTAGTAACATTTTGACCAGTGTTATTACCTCCACCATAAACATTACCTACAGTACCACCATTTAAGTATACTTTATCATCTTTAGCAGGAGAACCCATCATATCATTACCACCATATACAGCAGTAATATTACCTCCGTCTATATTAACAGTAACATCTCCCCAAACATTAGGAGTAAATGTTGTACCACCATTTGTACCACCTTTAGCTCCACCAAAGACATTACCAGTAACTACTCCATTATTAACAGTAACAGTAGTAGTGTAATTAGAAGTAGAAGTACTATTATAATTTCCATTAACAGTACCAAATGCTGAACCACCATAAACATTTTCACCAATATTTAATGCAGTAGTATCAGCACTACCAATATTAACAGAAACATTTCTAGTTACAGCAGTACCATTATGTCCAGTATATCTACCACCTTCACCACCACCATATACACTTTTAGTGACAGTTCCATTTATAATATTTAAATTTGTATTTCCATAAATTGTACCATCAGTTTTACTACCACCATAGATAGAATCCTTAACAGTACAATTACCATCCATAGTAATATTAACAGTAGAAACAACACTTGAACTACCAGCTCCATTATTATTTCCACCACCATATACACTACCTTGAATAGTACCACTATTTAATAATATCTTAGTATTAGTAGTACCACTAGCCTCTAAACCAACAGCACCATAATTACCTCCACCAAAGACATTACCATTAATAGTACCACCATTTATTAACACAGTAGAATTTAAAGCAGTACCAATATCTTCTCTTGAATCATTACCGTTACCAATACCAAATACATTACCTATTCCTTGACCAAAGGCAGTATTTGTACCAGTAACACCAACGGTAGCATTACCACCAACATATACAAATGTTGATCCAGTTAAGATACCAGTTTCATTACTTCTAGCAGTAATACTATATCCATTTGAACCACCAAATACACTAGTTTTAACAGTACTACCAGAAAGATTAATAATACGATTTCCATATGTTTCAGCAGAACCAGCTCCACCAAACACAACATCTATTTCTCCACCTTTTAAATTCATGAAAGTATCATTCTTATCAGCTCTAGTACTACTAGTACCAAGTCCTCCAACAAGTACATAAATACTTCCACCTTCTACAGTAATACTACGACTAGCAAACACAGTACCACCACGTCCACCTACATAAATACCAGTATAAGGGTCATATTTACTAGAACCAAATACTCCACTCTTAACATTGATATTATATAAAACACCATTATCATTAGAAGAACGTAAAGTACCACCAGCAGCACCCTGTACAGAATAATAAACATCTAAATCATCATTATTATTAGTAACAATCCTATCATAATCATTACCTAATATTAATTGTCCATCTAAATATAAATTACCAGAATAACTCCAAGTTTCAGTACCATAAATATTACTATATCTACCACTCTCTACAATAGTAGTATATCTCTCTGGATTAGCTTGAGATCCAACAGTAGTATTTCTTCCTCCAGCACTACCTCCAAATACAGAAGTAGCAGCTACATATCTAGCATCAGTAATACCTCTACCTATCTTCAAATTATGATAATTACCAATAATAGCAACAGTATTATTACTTAATCCAGAAGAAGCAATTGATGTAGATCTAGCAGCTCTATTATAAAAATACATATATTCTATTCTCGCATCTTCATTAAGATACATATAATTAGAAGAATTAGTAATTCTACGATTAGCATATAAAGTATTATTATTTAAACCAGTAATAGTACAAGGTTTATTAATATTAAATGCATTAACATTAGCATTAATAACCATAATATTAGTATCTCTAGTAACTAAATAATAATATTTATCATCACCATCTTCTAATGTTTGATTAATATCTTGTACTAAAGAATAAACATCACAACTTCCAGAACAAGTACCACTTAACTGAGTTCCAGTAAGATTATAATATCCATTTTGAGATTGTCCATTATTAAGAGTAACTTTTTCAAAATAACCAGCTACACTATCTCCAATATTAATTAAATATGAATAATTCCAACTAGTAGGTTGTGGAAGTGTACCATTATATACACTAGCTCCATAATAATAACTTAATGTATATACAGTCTCTGTAGTATATTCTTCTATTCGTTCATAATATGTACAAGTTCGATTTTGATATCCATAACGTCTACTCCAAGTAGGTTCACAATAACTATTAGATAAACTTTGTCCATATTGATTTACAGCACCACTCGGATAAGCAACTCCATAAGGATCAGTAGTAGATTCAATAGTTCTTCTAACATAAACCTCAGGGAACTCAACACCATCTTCATAAACAGGAGTTCTATTAGTTATAGGTACCATCTCACGAGATTTTAAATCATCTTGATTATTACCAGTAACAGTAGTAGCTTCAGTCCAAGAAGCTTGCATGTTAATATTAATAACTTCTCCAGCAGTATAACTACTAATAGGAACTCTTAAATATCTAACATAAACATCAGTATCTAAACTAACAGTCGCTCCAGGATAATTAGTAACCCATCCATTAAAAGCTAAATCATTAGGTCTATCAGCATAAGGATTATCAATTAAAGGAATTTCAATATATTTATTACTTCCACTACCCTTAATAGGATAATATTTATAATAAATAATCTTAGATACTTGTTCATTTAAAGAAACATATCCAACAGCACTATCATCATTAATATCAGTACCATCATATGAGATATATACTTTAGCTAAATTAGAATCACTATATAGATTCAAACTAGTACCATCAGGAATAATACCATCAGATTTCTCAGTATAATTACGACCCATATAGTCATTATAATCACTAGTTAAATCATTAACATACAATGTATTACCAACTACCCCATTATCATGTAATGTAATAGTACTAGCATTAAAAGAAAAACTCTTTTTAGCTTTAGCACTCTTTTCAGTAACTACATCTACATAGAATAATTTTTCATTATCAAATTTCCATTCAAAGTCTTTTAATTTATTATTAAATAACTCTAATATAGCTTTACTACTAATATCATCATCATTATAAATAAACTTATCTTCACCAGTCATTTTAATAATATTATTAGTTTTAATACCCTCATCAATATAATTAAATTCATCTAAACTCAAACTAGTATCAATTCTATAAATAATATTATTAACATCACTAAATATATTACTACTTATAATAGCAACATTAGTATCATATTTAGAACTAATCTTACCATCAACAAATATATTATTAATATTTTTACTCTCTTCAACACTACCAGTTAATAAACCAATTCCACTACTAGCAACACTCTTAGTATTATCTAATTTAATATTAATTCTAGATAAACTAATATTATTAATATTACTTTCTCCAGTAACAAAACCAGCTAAACCACCAACGTATAAAATAGAACTATTTTGAACAGGTTCAATATTAAAATTACTAATATTTAAATACTTAATTTCAGCTCCATCTAAATTAGAAAATAACCCATAACATTCAGAATCTCCAACATCATAACTACTTGTCATATTGATATTAGAAATGTATTTTGAATTACCATCTAAATGTCCTTTAAAAGTAGCAAAAGGAGTAATATAATGATTATCCAAATCTATATTAGCCCCTAATTTATAATATTTATCAATATAATTTTTATCTTTATCTTCAAGTACTTTCTTTAAATACATTAACTGTTCACCATCATTAATCATATATGGATTAGCTTCTGTACCATTACCTGAAGCAAAATCAGTTCCTATAGTTACTCCATCCCACTTAGTATAAGTAACTTCTGCTAAAGAACCATTAGAAAAAAAAGAAACAATACTAAAAGAAAAAACTAATAGTACAAACATAGCAAAAGTAATATACATTAATTTATTCTTTGTATTGCTCATAAGTCCTCCCCAAAATTATGTATTATTCATTAACATAATTTTTAATTTTAACTAATCTTTCAATCTTATCTAATTCAAATACATTTTTATTATCATATTGTTTAGATATCTTCTTCATAACATTAATTAAATTCTTAATTTGTTTTTTAGAGTAATTATCACCCTTCTTTATAACTCTAAAATGATCTTCTTTATCAATCATAACTTTATATTTCATAATCTTAAATATTCCATCAAAGAATGCCTCATCATTATAAATAACTGCTAAGAAAAGTATTCTTAAGAAAACATATATAGGCATCTCATATATTTTATTTCTAAGATTCTCATATAAACCTATCTTTTCTAAATCATAATCATAAATCTCTTTAAATGAAGGATGTTCAACATTTTCAAATAAACTCTTAGTATCTCCTAAAAACAAGATATTAGCTATTTTGAAAACATATTGGTATTTACCTAACCATTTCTTAGTAAGTCTAGAAGTATCAATAGAATTATTTTTAACTCTTAATAAGTTATTAACTTGATCGATCAATTCTCTTTCTTTATCTTTTTGACTATTAGTAACTGTAACGATACTATTAGATTCCATATCAAGAACTTCTTCTTCCTCAAGTACTTCTATATCATCATTATCTAATACTTCTACTTCTTGAATTTTCTTAATATCTTCAATTTCTTTCAAAGGAATAGTTATTGTTAAACCACTATGTTCAGGTTTCTTTCTATCTTCAGGTGAACTAAATACATCTTGTGGTAAAACATCTTTATCAAAATCATGAACTATCCTTTCATCTTCTTCTTTAACAATAAATTTCTTAAATACTTTGTCAAAGTTTAATAAAACTACTCCAATAACTATTATTAAACATACCGCTATAAACTCAAGTATAGTCTTAGGAGAAACAACTCCAACAACTTTACCAATTACACTCTTTCTAGTAATCGCATCATCTTGAGTATTATTCGCATCACCCTTAGTAATTATTCTATTACCACTAGTTTGGATAATTCTATGAGTAATAATATCTCCATTCTTATTCTTATAAGTAATTATGTCATTATTCTTAACATCATCAGTTAAACGAACAAAAATAATATCATTTACTTCTATAGTTCCACTCATTGATCCAGTCGCAACCACAAAATAAGAATGTCCAAAGATATTTACATAATCTTTTTTCATAATATCTGTAACTACAAAAGTATAAACAGATAACATAATTAATAACACTAAAAACCCATAACCAACATATTTGATTCTAGGTTTAATTACATCTAATATTTCTATCATTTTGTCTTTCACACTATTCATATAAACACTCCAATTATTCTTATTTTATTATATCATATTTACTATTAAATCCAAAGAATATTTAATAAAAAAAAAGAATAAAAAATATATGTAAAATATTAGTAAAATATAGCTGATTTAATTTATAAAAAAAGTAAACTAATATATAATGAAATTGTAAAAGGAGGATAAAATGTTTAATTTAAAAGGTAAAGTTGCTGCTATAACTGGAGCATCTAGTGGTTTAGGAAAACAAATGGCTCGTGCTTTTGCTGAACAAGGTGCTGATTTAGTTTTAATGGCAAGAAGAATCGAAAGATTAGAAGAACTAAAAGAAGAATTAGAAAAGAAAGGTGTTAAAGTTTTACCAATAAAGGTTGATGTTACTGATACAGTAAATGTAAACGAAGCAGCTAAACAAGCTGAAGAAGAATTTGGTAAAGTTGATATTTTAGTAAACTGTGCTGGTTCTGCTGAAAATGCTGGAGTATTAGAAATGACTGATGAAGATTGGGCAAAAACTATGAAAATTGACCTAGATTCAGTATTCTATGTAACTAGAGCATTCGGTAACATAATGAAGAAAAATCATTATGGAAGAATAATCAATATTGCTTCAATGTATGGTTTAGTTGGAAATATGGCAATGGGAACAATTGCTTATCATACTTCAAAAGGTGGTGTTGTAAACTTCACTAGAGCTGCTGCTGCTGAATTAGCTAAAGAAGGAATTACAGTTAATGCAATTTGTCCAGGTTACTTCGATACAGAACTAACTCATGATACATTAATTACTGATGAGTTCACAGCTTATATGAAAGGTACAGTTCCAATTGGAAGATATGGCCATGAAGGAGAATTAAACGCTGGAGCAATCTTCTTAGCATCAGAAGAAGCTTCATACGTAACAGGAGTAATCCTACCAATTGATGGTGGATACACTTGTGTATAAAAGAGAAAAATAAAAAAAACAAAACAAAAAAACTAATTAAATAATTAGTTTTTTTTATATCTTAAATAAGTATTAAAAAGTCTCTATTTCTTCTTGTTCTTCTATAACTATAGGTTCTATAGTATTAGCTTTACATATAAAGTTCATATCCTCTAAACTTAAAGAAGATTTATCAATATTTTGAACTAAATTAATATAAGAAATAGTACTCATAGTCTCATCTAATTGAGCTTTACTAACATCAGTAGTATTAATATTTAATCCTAATAATTTATACTTTTCAGATACAATATCCTCCATCTTAGTAGTACTAAAACAAGGTATTTTTCTTAAAAACTCATTAGAAGGATTATATAAAAATCTAAAGAATAAATTAATTTCTTTATCTAGATCAAATTCATTTTCTTCTTCTTTACTACAAATCTTCTTTAATTCACCAACTAAATAGTCAAAAGAAGATGCAGCAGTCATAAATAAATCATACATAGAAGAAGATTCATTAATAAATTTACCTAAACTAACACTAATATCATAAGTAGTTTTCTTATTATATAATTCACTATATTTTTTAACTTCATCATTAATCTTAACTTTATTTAATTTAATATCACTAGGATTATATTTAGCTAAGAAACCAATACCATTAGCCTTCAAATAACTATTATATATTTTAATTCTATTCTTATTTGAAGTTTCTAATTCCTTATCATTAGCCTTAGAATCAGCAATAACCTTATCTTTTTCACTATATTTTTTCAATAAATCAGTAATTATAGGCATATATCTATAATACTTTTTTAATAAAACTAAAGTAGTATAAAGATCCATACAAGAATCATTAAATTTAGCTTTATCAACATCAGATAAATCTTTATAATTACCATTACAATATAAATTATAATTCTTTTCTCTAGCTTCACTATTATCTAAATAATCATCTATATTTAAAGTATTATCCATAAATTTAGATAATAAATAATAAGCATCACTAGCTTTAGATTTACCTAGTTTAATTCTCTCATCTATATATTTATTAACAATACTCTTTTCATCACATTCATATGAATGTAATAACTTTGTAGTTTCAGAATCTAAATAATTAGATAATTCTTTACTATATTTATTTAAAATATCTATTAAATTTAAACGTAATTGATAACTAATATTAGGACATTCCCAATAAATAGAATCAAATACTCTTCTCATATTAACAGAGAATTCTTCTTCATTATTTTTATCAGACTTAAAATACTCTTCCATATACTTCTTAGTAAACATAGTATAACTAAAATCGTCTAAAGATAATTTTATATTAATATGATCAAATTTAGAAACAAACTCTTCTAAGCAATCATTAAGTACACTAAGAGAAATACCATCTTCTATTTTTTCTATTATTGAAGAAAAACCTAACTTAAAAGAATAATCTAAGTACTTATTAGACTTAATTACAGCATCATAAAGAGATGAAACAAGTTCTTTCTCAGTTTCATATTCTTTGCTTTTATCTTGAGGCATTAAAGATTTAGCTTTATCTTTCATAATATTAAGAACACCATTTTTATATTGAGTAAATATTTTTATTTGTTTAACACAATAATCATTTCTATCACTAACAGCTTTTTCATGAAACTTCTCTCTAACTTTATTAGTACCAGATTCAGCTTCTAAAACAAAATTAGTAATATGATTTCTATCTATTTCAATTAATTTCTTTATACTATCCATCTTGCTCACCATTTTCTGTAATAATAGATTCATTTAAATATTTTATATGTTCTTCTATAAGATAATAAACCTCTAATATCTCTTCAGGCGTTAAATTTTCTATTTGCTTTAAAATCTCTTTGTCCATAATAAACTCCTAAAATTTAAAGGGTCTTGTAAGACCCTTTATATTAAACTTCTTCTAATAAACTGAATTGCATATCATATGATAATGATTGTCCAGATGCATTGTTTTCACAGTCAACATCTTGACCTTCAATCCATAAGTAGAATCTTACTTTAGTAACTCCAGCTGCTAATTTAAACCAAGTTTGTCCATTTCCAACACCAGTATTAGTTGTTGAGAATAAACCAGTTACTGAACCAAAGTATGATGAATTAGTACTATTTAAAGGTACTCCTGAACTAATTTCAGATTTAATACCATTATATGATAATACATTAGGTGAATTTGAAGTTACAGTAGTTGATGTATAAATACCAGCATGAGTAATACCAGATGCACTATGAGTATTACTATTTGGTTCCCAAACTATAACATTTCCTGTAGTATTACCTTTACCACTTGAAGTAGTACCACTTGCTGATTGTGCTTGAATTGTAGATAAAGCAGTTCCAATAGGACTATTTCCTTCTCTTAACCAAGCAATACGAGCAGAGTTTTGTAATCCTTTATCAGTTTCTTCAGCAGTAGTTGAAGTATTATCTCCATCACTCCATACAGAAACTCTAGAATTATTTGTTAAATATACTTGAGATTCTTGAGTAACTTGGAAGAATAAGTCGAAAGCAACTAAACTTCCTTCTTGTCCTTTAGCCTCAGTCATCTTTGTAGCAGTTAATAATTCGTTACCAGAAGTATCAGAATCAACTGATCCAATATAATAATTTAATTTTCCAGAAACAGCAGTATCTGCAGTTGTTGAAACTGGAACGATAGAAGCACTTGGAGTAGTTCCATCACCTCTAAATGGTAACATATTAGTATTTCCAGGATATAAAGTACTAGATCCTAGAGTTGCTAATAAATCTTCATTAGTAATAACAGTTTTCCAACTAGTACCATCAGTAGATACTTGTAAACCGTTTTGAGCAGCTACATTAACGTCAATAGTTTGTACTGTAACTGTTTGGTTTGCAGTAAACCATGCATATGTACTTGCAGTTAAAATAATACCTACAAATAATATCATTAAAATTGATAAAAATATTTTTCTTTTTCTTTTCTTTTCATAGTTTTGAGTATTGTTCATATTTTCCTCCTTAATTTATCACTCGACATGTTCTTCAGTTATATCCATGTGCATTTTTATTTCTCCACCCAATAAATCATTTTTACATTCAGGGTCGTCACCTTCTAGCCATATAACTATGGTGAATTTATCTTTTTGTTTAGGTTTAAAGTTCTTAACTTGTTTAAGCACCGCAACAGTATCAGATTTAAAAGCTGTTGTATTAGGCTCAGCCTTATTAGTAACCCTATTACGTTTAGCATAAACAACTCTATTACCATTCTGATAGATCATTATTCTTATAGCATCATCTACTCTTTTAATAGTATCATCAATATCTAGTTCATACCAATAATTTACTTTTTCTTTACCAGCATTAACTAAATAAAAACTATAAGCAATATAATTATCCCCATTATGACTACCAGTACCATCATTTAAATTACCAGGTAACCAGTTAATAGAAATATTATCCATATAATCTATCGTATCAGCAGATAACTTAACCGTTTTATTTTTCAGTTTACCATCTTCTGATAAATAAATATTTTTACGGTTAGATAAATTCTTATCTAAACTAACAGTAAACCTTCCACCATCATAGACAATATATAAAAATAAATAAATAACTGAAACTAAAATGATTAATAACAATAATATAATTTTGATGATTCTAATGAATAATTTTCTTTTATATACACTTTTAGCATCAATTTCAACATTTCCCATTTCAATCACCCACTATTATTAATATATAATCTACATAGTTTTAATCAATGCCACCTTCCCTACTATGTCTATTATCATTATAGCATAAAAAATCTTCATAGCAATATTTTTTTACACTTTTTTGTCCACAATGTAAACAAAAAATCATAGTAGATTTACCTATTGACAAAACAATAAAAATATATTAAATTATAATTGTATTTTGATACATTAGATATCGCAATACATGTATGAGAATTTTTAACTTATAATTATCTTCAATTTATTTGAATTTAATTACTGATAAAAAGAATTATACAAATTGTATTGAAAGATGGGGATTGTGAAATAACAATCTTAATCAATAACTTATCGTAGTCAAAATACTGTAACCGTGTAAGAGAAAGAAAACTCAATAAAGATAAGATTAATTTGCTAACCTCATACTGATAATGTGAACTACGCGAATTAATATTACAAACTCGGTTTTATAATGTTTTATTAATTTGAATTTATTATTTGACAATATTGATAGCAATATTAATATTAGAAGATCTTATTTTTGGATTAGTATAGTTATAAAATTTGTTTACTTTTTGAAATGAAACTTTTATTTTAGTAGCGATATTAATTTAATTGTTTCATTTCTTTTTTTATGCAAAAATTTAAGCACAAAAAAAAGCAGTTATTATGACCTAACTGCTTCTAAAAAGATTACTTCTCTTTTGTCAACTATTATAATACTGATAATATTACAATAGCCCGGTAAAAATGGGAGCCAAATATTCTTAGTCATATTTAATTCAGCCACTCATCGTATAAGCATTTTCCTTTGCAATGTAACTCCTAGTACATGAACAAGATAAGTAAATAACATACTTAACAAGAACACATTTATAATTAAATAAATAATAATAAATCATTATAACCTAACTATACTTGCAAATTTCCTGTCTCATATGAAATCATAATTTTAATTCATATACTAACAACTACATTAAAACATAAAAACTAATTTTAGTCAATATCTAAAAAAAGAGTAAATCAATTTTACTCTTTTTCTGTACTTACAAATTTTAAATCTTTATCAAATGTCCAAATAGTTTTATATGTTTTAGTAACTTCTTCAGTAGCACTATTAAATTCTTGTCCAGTAGTATGTACTAAATATTTATCTCCATCTTTTTTATAATAATCAATAATTGAATTATAACTCATAACAGTTGTTCCACCACATCTATGAAATAAATAAATATCAGTTTTACTCATAGCTAGAGGCATTGGACAACCTAATTTTTTAATATCTTTTATAGTATATTTAGGTTTCTCACCAAAAAAATCTTCATATTCTTGATTAAAATCTTCAACCCTAACAATAGTTACAGGTTCTCCAACTATTTCACTACTCTCATTTCTATTAAAAGTGCTATCTACCATTTCATCAATTTCACTTTTATCAATAATATGATTATCTTGAGCATATCTTAAAGTAGCATTATAAACCATTTTTAATTTCATTTCATCACTGATTTTAGTTGTACCTTTATTAAAATACTTAGCCGTAATATAATCACTTGCTACACTATCATCAATTGAAGCAGCATCTATAAAATGAGATATTTTTTGTTTAACTTCAAAACTAACATCATCTACTACTTCATTATTAGTTTTCTCATCTTTAGAATCCTTACTTAGATAATTATCATATCCATAATAAGCACCTAATCCAACAACAATACCCACTAACAACATAATTATAGCTTTAATCCAACCACTACCCTTTTTTGATTTATCTTTCATACAAAAGTCCTCCTATAATGAATTATACAACACATTTTATTCATTGTACAAAATAATTTTATTATTATTTAAAGACTTCTTTACATCAATAACTCTCTGATTAGATGAACCTCTCCATTTTAAAGTAGGATCATGTAAATCATCTATATATTGACCATCTACTAATACATCAATATAATTCATTATTTCTTTATCTTTTAAATCTTTGTCAAATAAGAAACCACTCCAAGACCAAATAGTCTTATCAGGAAATCTTTCTTTAAATGCTTTTGCTAGTTTAGTACTTCCTTCAATATTATTAGGATGCATTGGTTCTCCACCTAATATAGACAATCCAACAATATGAGACTTATCACATAAATCTAATATGTGATCAATAACTTCATCATTAAACTCTTCACCCTTATTAAAATCCCAAGTTTCAGGATTAAAACAATTCTTACAATGAAAAGCACATCCTTGAAAGAATATAGATACTCTAATACCAGGTCCATTAGAAATATCCATCTTTCTAATCTTACTATATCTCATTAGTCATCCTTATTATCTATATGAAGAACTCTCTCTTTTATTTCTTGAGTTCTACCTTTATTCCAGAAATTAGATCCAATATATCCACAAGTTCTTCTAGCAACATTTAATTTATCATGATCTCTATTACCACAATTAGGACAATACCATTCTAAATTATCATCAATTAATATTTCTCCAGTATAACCACATTCTTGACAATAATCACTCTTAGTATTTAATTCAGCATACATAATATTATCATATATAAAATTAATAACTTCTAAAACAATATCTAAATTATTAGAAAGATTAGGAGTTTCTATATAAGAAATAGCTCCTCCTGGAGATAATTTTTGAAATTCACTTTCTAAAGCTAACTTCTCAAAAGCATCTATCTCTTCAAATACAGGTACATGATAACTATTAGTAATATAATCTCTATCAGTAATACCCTTAATTTTACCAAATCTTTCACGTAACCCCTTCGCAAATTTATAAGTTGTGGATTCAATAGGAGTTCCGTATACAGAATAATCTATATTTTCTTCTTCTTTCCATTTCTTACAAGCATCATTCATATGTTGCATTACACGAAGTCCAAAATCTTTTCCTTCTCCTCCATCAGTATGAGAATGTCCAGTCATATATTTAACACATTCATATAGACCAGCATATCCTAAAGAAATAGTTGAGTATCCATTATGTAATAAATCATGAATAGATTCTCCTTTATCAAGTCTAGCTAAAGCACCATGTTGCCATAAGATAGGCGCAACATCACTAGTAACTTTAGATAAACGTTTATGTCTAATTTGAAGTGCTCTATGACATAATTCTAATCTATCATCAAATATCTTCCAGAATAAATCCATATCCTTTCCAGAAGATAAAGCTACATCAGGTAAATTGATAGTAACTACTCCTTGATTAAATCTACCATAATATTTTCCTTTTCCAGGAACATAATTCTTAGCTTTAGCAACATTACCTAAAGAAATAGATCTATCAGGAGTTAAGAAAGAACGGCATCCCATACATGGGTAACAATCTCCTTCTCCATTTTCATTTATCTTTAATTGTTTCATCATCTTCTCAGATATATAGTCAGGAACCATTCTTTTCGCAGTACATTCAGCTGCTAACTTAGTAAGATAATAATACTTTGAATCCGGTCTAATATTATCTTCTTCTAAAACGTATAAAAGTTTCGGAAATGCAGGCGTAATATAAACACCCTTCTCATTCTTCATACCCTCTATTCTTTGTTTTAAGAATTCTTCTATAATCATAGCTAATTCTTCTTTATATTCATCAGTTTCACCTAAATACATATTAACTGATAAGAAAGGAGCTTGACCATTAGTATTATTCATAGAATTAACTTGATATTGGAAAGTTTGAACACCATCCTCAATCTCTTTACGCAAATCTTCATCTACAAATTTATCTATTTGTGCTTTTGTAAGTTTTCTATTTTTATATTTTTTTTCAATTCTCTTTCTACTCTCTCTAACAAAAGGAGCTAAATGAGTAAGAGAAATAGTAGCTCCACCATATTGTGAAGAACTAACAGCTAATATTATTTGAGTTGCGATAGTCATAGCAGTTAAAAATCTATGTGGTTTTTCTATCATAACCCCATTCATATTAGTACCATTTTGAAGCATATCTTCTAAATTAATTAAATCACAATTATGAAGAGCATCTTGTGCAAAATAATCCGCATCATGAAAGTGAATTATACCTTCATCATGAGCTTTAACTATATCTTCTGGTAATAAGAATCTTCTAGTAATATCAGTACTAGTAATACCAGCTAAATAATCTCTTTGAGTAGTAACTACTCTAGCATTCTTATTAGAATTTTCTGTATTCCAATATTCATTTTCACCATCAATTAACTCTTTAATAGAACGATCAGTAGTATTACTACGTCTAATAAGCTCTCTTGTATAACGATAAGTAATATACTCTTTAGCTAAAGCATATTTACCTAAAGTCATTAAACGCATTTCAATTACATCTTGAATATCTTCTACTAACATTCTTTTCTTTTTTAAGCCTTCAATATACTTAATTATATTTCTAATTTGAACATCAGTTACTCTATCTTCTTCAGCTACTTCGGCATTAGCTTTAGAGATAGCTTCTTCAATTTTATCTGGACAATAATCAACTATATGCCCATCTCTTTTAACAACTTTCATCTCCCTATTCTCCTCTCCACTAAAATAATTTTATCACTAATATATAAAATATTAGTGTTGCAGTTGCAACACTTTACATAATTTGATAAAATTTTCTAAAGAGGTGATATTTTATGCAAAATGCTTTTCATAATATATCAACAAATAACAAGAAAAAACTACTTTCTCTTCTAGAATCAAAAGTAACACACTTTACAAAAAACTCGTCAATATTAAATAATTATACAAATGAAAATATCGTAGGAATAATAGAAGAAGGAACAGTACAATTAATAAAAACAGCTGATAATGGTAATAGAACTATTATTCAAGAATTATCTACTAATGAAGTATTCACAACTGATGTAAATACATTTTTCAATGATACAGATATTATTGCTTTAGAAGATTCTAAAATTATAATAATAGATTATGATTATATAATAGAAAACTTAGATAATAATAAAGATTATTTTAATCAATTTATTAAAAATCTATTTGTAATAATGAATGAAAAAATATTAGAAAAGAATGAAAGAATCCAAATATTAACAAAGAAAACTATTCGTAATAAATTTTTAGAATATTTAAATCTTCAAAGCAGATCAAAAGGTTCTAGAAATATCTATCTACCTTATAATTATAAAGATCTAGCAGATTACCTAGCAGTAGATAGAACAGCTCTAGCAAGAGAAATATCTATATTAAAAAAAGAAGGTTTTATAGAAACTAAAGGTAAAAAAATAACTATATTATTTGATAAAAAAAATAAGTTTTAAAACTTATTTTTTATTTATATCTAACACATCCACAAGATTTAGCAGGACATTTTTTAACTTTAACACATCTTCCACTTTTCTTTTTTAAGCAACCACAAGTTTTACATGCTTTATATTGAACACATACTTTATTTGCTCTAATATTTTTTTCAGTAGATACAGTACCATCACTATTTCCTTTAGGAATAAATATAATAACAGCTCCTACTACTAAAATTAATACTACTAATCCTGCTATAATTTTTTTCATATTTCTCACTTTCCTTTTTTATCATCATTTTTTTCTCTACTAAGTAGATATAACATACCAAGTATATATGCAGCCCCAAAAACCATTTTAATAATATTAAATGATAATAGACAAAGCGCTCCTCCAAATAGTCCAGCATAAACACCATTAATACTACCCTTCTTTAAAGTAGTATAACTATATCCAAATACAATCAAACTAAGAATATCTAAACCAATATCTATAGGATTATTAATCTTAAAATTAAGAAAAGATAATATAGTAACTAATAACATAACAATAGTAACTTTAGAAGCATTAATTGCTCTATCTTTAAATTCTTCATCATTTTTTATTTTATCATTGTTAAAAAATTTAGAAAACATACCACCAAGATTACTAGTTAATTCACTTTTTGTTTCTTCTTTTTTAGCTTTATTACTTTCAATAGTATCTTTCTTTTGATAATAATTAATCATATTATTTTGAAAATCAGTATTCTTATCTTCTATATTTTTACCATTATCAGTAAATAACCTACTTTGTCCATCATTGACATTAGATTTTATATTATTTGGATCTATATTATTATTCATAGTATCACCTACTCTTAATAATTATATCATACTTTATAAGCATGAACTACTAATCTATATCCATCAACAATAGTACATGTAGAAAGTGTCAATATTTGATTAACATTAGTCAAATCATCTCCAAAATTATGAACACTTCTTTTACTAATATTATTTATAAATTGAGAATAATTAATATTTTCAAAATTAGTATTTATATAATACTCCTCTTCTTCTACTTTATACATAGAAAATATTTTATAATTAGTAACACCATTCTTATCAATTAATTTTATATTTAAATTTTCATCATTAGAATACCAATCACTATTTAAAACTTTACTTAAACTACCAAACATAATACCATCTAATCTATTATGTCCATATATAACTATATTTTTATCACTACCATCAAATTTATTATTAGAATCCATAAATACCCATCCAGCTTCACTCTTACTCTTATTAAAACTATGATTTAAATAAAAATCATCATTATTAGTTTTAACAACAGGATAACTAACATTAGTATTATTAACAATTAAATAAGCAACTGTATCACTATTCATTTTAGATAATTCATCAAAATCAACTTCAAAAACACCTTTACTAACATCAATATTTATCTTATCATCTATCTCTTCTTTTATTTTTTTAGAACTTTCACTCTCACCAAACCAAACAAATATATTAAATAAAGAATATACAAATATTAATGAAAATATTAATAATAGTACTTTTAAAATACCCTTCCTTAGTTTTCTTTTCTTCATCTTATCACCACTTAAAAATCAGTACCTTAGTACTGATTTTATAATAACTTTTTTATTAACGATTAGCAAGTTTTTTTGTAGTAACAACTACACCTGTTAATCCAAGTACCATCATAACAACAAATAATATGATAGCATCTCCTGTCTTAGGATTAGACTTAGAAGTTACTGAACTAGAATTATTATCTTCATCAGCTTCTCTATTTTGAGTATTTGCTGTATCTTTATATGATACTGCATATGTAGAGAACTTATCAGATTCAGCACTAACTGTTCCATCTCCATTATCAGTAGTTTCTAAAGCAGTAGCTTCTCTACCATGTAATCTAATAATTTGATATTCTCTAGTATAACCTTCAGCTACTTCAGGTAAGTTTTCAGGTATAGCTAATGTAACTTTCATAGTCTTATCAGTTTCTTCTACATAAGCTACAACATCACCATCTTCAGTAACTTTAACACAATCTACATCATAATAACCAGCTACTTCAAAACCTTCTTCTAAAGCTTCACCAATTAATGTTTTAGTAGTATCTTCTACAGTATCTAAAGTCTTAGGATCTAATAATTTATCACTAAGAGTATCATTTTCAACTACAACATATTTTCCTTGGTTATCACCAGAAACAACTTCATAAGCACCATATCCTTCTTGAATTTCTTCTTTAACAGGTTGACTTGCATAAGTACCACCTTCTATTGTTAAACAACTAGCTAATTGTGGATCAATATCAAATTTTCCATCTAAGTTCATATTTTTAATTAATAATGTAGCTTTATTATCTTTAGGTAAACTACCCCAAATATCTAATTGAATGATACCCTTAATTGTACCAGTTGTATCAACAGTTATTTGAGTTCCATCTGGATAATATCCAGTAGCACACATATCAAATGCATAATTAGTAGCTTTAGCTAAAATACTAGTATTACCAATAATATTAACCTTACCATTATTTGAACTTAATGTATAAGCACCACTTCTTGTAGTACCAGAACCATCTAAAATCATATCTTCTAAAGTTAAATCACAATAATTTTGAATTAACATAGCAGAATTAGAACTCATTATTAATTTTCCATTTTTTAACTTAATAGTAGACCCCTTCTCTAAATGATAGTTTTGAGATTCAGTACCAGTACTACCAACTAATTTAGCACTTAAAGTTTGAGTATGCCCTTTAAAATCAATAACAAAATTTTTACCTACAGCATTTTTCCCTTTTAATGACACACCATCACCAGTAAAGTCTTTTAACACTTCAATAGTAGTTAAAGTACCATCATTTGGAACAGCCGCAACAGCTTCTGGAATTGAATTATATTCAACATCTCCTATTTTAGCTACCGCATCAGAAGCATTTACATTAATACATAAACCAAGTCCAAAGGCACATAAAACACTTAGTAATGTATTACGAATAAGTTTTTTCATATAAGTATTCCTCCCATCTTTATTAATTACATTATAAATAACAAAAATATATAAGTAAATCCATTTTGGAGATAACCTACTAATAAAAAATTTTTGTAATGTTAATTTACGTACATTTACAAAAACATTTACAATCATATTAACACTTGTTAAAAATATTATGATTTGTTATAATATTTCAAGAGAAAAGAAATGCTCGCGTGGCGGAACTGGTAGACGCGCACGACTCAAAATCGTGTAACTTTGTTGTAAGGGTTCGAGTCCCTTGGCGAGCACCATAAAAAAAATAAAGAACTACCTAGTAGTTCTTTTTATTGCAAAAAAAAATGGTGCCGAAGAGATGGACTCACACCACTAACCTGCTACAAACAATGTAGCTGCTCTAAAATTGAGCTACTCCGGCATCTACAAATAAATTATAACAAAACTATATAAAAAAATCTATATTAATTATAGATTTTCTTCACTTTCTTTTGTATATAAATCTAATTCAGTATCATCTTTCTCTTCAGCATTTTCAATAAATTTATCCATATTAGGTAAATCTTCAATAGATGATAAACCAAAATAATCTAAAAACTCATTAGTTGTTTCATATAAAATAGGTCTACCAGGTAAATCACTTCTACCACTCTCTTTAATAAACCCTTTCGCAACTAGTTTTCTAATCAATTGAGTAGATCCTACTCCTCTTAAATTATCTACTTTAACACGAGTAATAGGTTCATTATAAGCTATGATTGCTAAAGTCTCTAAAGCAGCTTGACTTAATTTATTAGTAATAGGATTTTCAATTAACTTTTTATAATAATCTCTATGTTCTTCTTTAGTAGTTAATTTAAATCTATTTCCTAAAAAATCTATTCTAATACCACGAGATTCATCTTCATAATCTTTTTTTAATTCATTTACTAATTCTTTTGCTTCATCATTTGTTATGTTCATAACTTCTTGTATTTGATCTAAAGTTAATCCATCTTCACCCATAACAAATAATAATCCCTCTAATACAGCTTTCATCTATACACTCTCCACTATAATATCATCAAAATTATTATCTTGTTTAATAATTAATTCTTTATTCTTACACATTTCTAATATAGCTAAAAATGTCGCAACAACATACTCTTTATTATCTACAGGAAACAAACTAAAGAATGATATTTTTTTACTCTTCTTTAATCTATTTCTAATATCAATACATCTACTACTTACACTAATCTCTTTAACAGTAACTCTAGTCTTTAAAGGTTTAGATTTACTTTTTCTATCTAAAAACAATTTAAAAGCATTAATTAAATCATCAATTTCCCCTTCATTACTAATATCTACATCTTCAGCATATTTATTAATATTTTCAGGTAACTTAGTATAAATATAACTTCTATTCTCACCTTTTTCTTCTAGAACATAACTTAGTTTCTTATAAGCTTCATATTCTAGTAAACTTTGAATTAATTCTTCTCTAGGATCAATTACTTCTTCATCTTCTTCAACTTTCTCATTAGGAAGTAATAATTTAGATTTAATCTCAATTAATTCAGAAGCCATTACTAAGTATTCAGAAGCAATCTCTATATTTAATTTTTCTTGTGACTCTAAATAATCTACATATTGTTTAGTAATTTCTTCTATTTGAATATCCATTATATCCATTTCATTAATCTTAATCAAATGAAGTAATAAATCTAATGGACCTTCAAACTCATTAATTTTAAAGTCATAATTCATAAAAATCACTCCAACTATAAAGATTATAACATAAACATAAAAAAAAGACATCTTCTTCTAAAGATGTCGATATGAGAGAATATGAAAAATTTCATTAACTGGATTAACCAGCATCTAAAATATAACTAATAAATGTGAAAATATTATAAAAACTAAATGAAATGTAACTATTATATATAAAAAAGGACATCTTCATTGAAGATGTCCGTATGAGAGAATATGAAAAAATTTCATACCACTGGCTTTCACCAGCAATTTAAATATAAATGATGTTTGTGTATATTATGTGAAATTTTTGTGAAAAGCCCAACATTTTAACAAAGAGAGTATAATAAAATAATGTGATATAATAGAGTTGGTGATTAATCATGAAAAATTTTAGTAAAAATGATAATGAATTTATATGTGAAAATTGTAATAAATTAGTACCAAAATTAAATTATACCTCTCGTGATCATTGTCCATATTGTTTATATTCTAAACATGTAGACATAAATCCAGGAGATAGACAAAATACATGTTTAGGATTATTAAAACCTATTGATATAGAAAAATTTAAAGATACCTATAAAATAATCTATCAATGTGAGAAATGCCATCAGATGCATAAAAATATTATCGCGAATGATGATTCTTTCGAAAGAATACTAGATATAATGAAAAACAAGTAATTAAATTACTTGTTTTTTTAGTCTTCTATAATTTTAAATATATGTTTATATACTTTTATCTTAATTTTACTATTAATTTCATAAGGTTTATCTAAAGTACCTAATTGATAATATATAAAAATTGGTCTATTTTTATCTTCTACTAGTAATTTAACAATTTGAGTAGGATATTCATCTATATATTGATCATCATCAATATATTCATAAACAATAGCTGTTTTAACTTTACCCTTCTTTTTAATGATATTAAGCATTTTTACTTCTTTGAAGAAATTAACTAAAAAGATAATACCAACTATACCAAATACTCCAAATATTAAAAGCATTAATCCTAATAATTCAACTAATCCACTAGGTGGTTTTAATTGACCTATTTTATTTAGAGCATTAAGAAAACATATTATAGGTAATACAAACCCAAAAAATGTAAGTACAATACCCAATCCTAATTCAATTAACTCATTAGTACCAATTCTAGCTTCTAAACATTCTATAACAGGATAATTCTTTTTAGAAACTCTTTTTATTCCCTTTTTAGTCATAGTATCACCAACATCATTATATCAAATGTAGATATAATTAAAAATACTTTTTTCATTATAACTAAATTAGATTATAACAAAAAACATTCATATAATAATGAATGTTTTTTATTTATTATTCCAAAGACCATGTTTATTACAATAAGCATATGCTGTATATAATTCTTCATTTTCATCTAAAATGAATCTAGTTTCAGGGTCTTTTCCAGGAACTAATTTATTAATTTCAATTCCATAATTACTTTCAATAGCGACAAAGTCAATATAATGATCTTTTTCCATAGGATGAGAAACCTCTCCTACTTTTACATCAACTACATTTTCATCAATAAATATTTTTGGTACATGCTTTTCAATAGAAGCATCTTCACTTCTAGGAATTAATTCCATCATATCTTCTCCACAACAAGATAAATTATTACTCTTGTCATCAACTAATAAAACAACATTACCACACTTTTTACATTTAAAAAATCTCATAGAAACCTCCTAATACTATTATAACTTATCTGTGGAACCAAATCCACCCATTCTATTACCAGAAGCTTTATCATCATCAGTAATTAAATATTTCATAAATACACCTTGTCCAATAGCTTCACCTTTTTTTATAGTTATATCTTCATCTTTTACATTATAAAAAGCAAACATTATATGACCATCATTATCAGGATTACCATAATAATCTTTATCTATAACACCTACAGAATTAGCTAAAATAAGACCTTTTTTCTTAGGATTAGAACTTCTATTATATAAATATAATACTTCATCATCTCCCATATATGCCTTAATACCTGTAGGTATTAAAGTAGGTTTTTCAGTACCAGCAGGTACTATAGTATCTTCAGCACATTCTATATCATATCCTGCTGAAAACTTTGTTTTTCTAACTGGTAAATTAATCTCTTTATCTTCAAATCCTTTACACACTTCAAAACCACGTACTTTTAATTTCATATTGGTTCCTCCTCACTCAAATAAAATATTGAACAAATAATTAGGACAAACGCTAGTATTATAGGAAAAGCAGCTGTATGTAGTTTAGCTATATCATATACTACTAATATTACAGCTAAAACAATAGAAACAAATCCCATAAACTTTTTATGTAATACAGTAAATATAAAACCAACTATTAATAATAAATCTGCTCCTATAAACTCTAAAAACTCTTTTGATTTAAAGAAATAACTAATATCGACAGATCCCCAAGCATTAGCTAACTTTATAACAGCATAAATACTAATAGTTAAATTCATTATTAAATAGAAATATACAAGTATCATTCCTAAAGCAGGTAAAGTAACTAATATTCTAGAACGATATGTACTTACTTCTTCATGAACAGTTTGTGTTTGAGGTAAATTGTTAGAACTAAAAGTATTATTCACTCCAAAATTATTATTAGGAATTTGATTACTAGCCATTGTATTCATATTATTAGGTTGTAGTGTATTTCCCATTGTTTGAGAATTATTAATAGGCATCGAATAATTCATTGGTTGAGCATTATTCATAGGTTGAACATTATTCATAGGTTGAGCATTATTCATAGGTTGAGTAAAAGCATTACCAAATTGTGCTCCACAATGAATACAAG
The DNA here is from genome assembly GCA_947168485.1 of uncultured Bacillota bacterium. Taxonomy (GTDB): domain Bacteria; phylum Bacillota_I; class Bacilli_A; order RF39; family UBA660; genus RUG343. The sequence continues at coordinate 33,123 of CAMVLZ010000013.1, forward strand.
ATGTACTATCACTTTTAATCATCATTTTACAATTAGGACACTCAATCATATTATTAACCCCTTTCTAATAAACTTAAATTTACTTTTTCTTTTTCTAAATTAATTTCATCTACATAGCAATCTACTATATCTCCTACACTAAATAAATCACTAGGATGTTTAACATAACTATTAGATAACTTAGATATATGAGCTAACCCATCATTATGAAGTCCAATATCTATAAATAATCCAAAATCTACAACATTTCTAACAGTACCTTGAAGTTTCATTCCTACTGTTAAATCTTTAATGTCTAAAACATTACTTTTAAGTATTGGTTGAGGATACTCATCTCTAGGATCTAAATTAGGTTTCTTTAGAGATGCGATAACATCTTCTATAGTATATTTATCACTATTTAATTCATTTACTAATTTATCTATATCTACACTATTCAATTTATCAATTAATTCTTTACTACCAACATCATTAACAGAGAACCCTAATTTCTCTAATATCTTTAAAGCAATATTATAACTCTCTGGATGTATAGCAGTTCTATCTAAAATATTATCACCATCTAATATTCTTAAGAAACCAATAGATTGTTCATAAGCTTTAGGTGTTAATAATTTTTCTATTTCAACTCTATTTTTAAATTTATGTTTTTCTCTAAAATTAATTAACTTAGTAATAGAAGCTTTAGTAATACCAGAAACATATTTTAATAATGATGTAGAAGCTGTATTAACATTTACACCAACACTATTAACACATTTTTCTACTACAAAATCTAATGATTCAGATAACTTCTTACCACTAACATCATGTTGATATAAACCTACTCCAATTCCATCAGGTGGAATCTTAACAAGTTCAGCTAAAGGATCTTGTACTCTTCTACCAATACTTACAGCACTTCTTTTCTCTACTGCTAAATCAGGAAATTCTTCAATCGCAACATCACTTGCTGAATAAATAGACGCTCCTGCTTCACTAACAATAATATATTTACAATTTAAATTATATTCTTTAATCATATCAGCACAGAATTTTTCACTTTCACGTGATGCAGTACCATTACCTATAGCTATTATATCAACATTATATTTATTAATTAATTGTACCACAACTTCTTTAGATAATTTTATTCTTTTTTCTTCTTCTCCTTTTAAGAAAGGTTTAATAACTGTAGAATCTAAATATTTCCCAGTTTTATCAATAACAGCTAATTTACATCCATTTACATATCCTGGATCAAAAGCAAGTACTACTCTTTCTTTCATAGGAGGAGTTAATAATAATGCTTCTAAATTCTTGCCAAAATTATCAATAGCAGCAATCTCACCTTTCTCAGTTAAATCAGATCTAATTTCTCTTTCTATAGACGGTTCAATTAATCTCTTATATGCATCATCTATAGCTTCTTTTATATAAGTAGTAACAAAACTCTTATCATTTTTAATAATCTTTTTCTCTAAATAAGAAATAATCTCATCTTTAGAAACATCTATCTTAACATTAAGAACTTTTTCACTTTCTCCTCTATTGATTGCTAGAATACGATGAGGTTTTATATACTTAACAGCTTCACTATAATCATAATACATCTCATATACTTTATTCTCATCTTCACTATTCTTTTTTAATTTACTAGTAATAATACCATTCTTATAAAAATAAGATCTAATCCATTTCCTATAATAAGCATTATCACTAATCCATTCAGCTATTATATATTTAGCTCCTTCTATACATTTATCTTCATCTAAATCATCTTTAATAAATTTAGAACACATTCCATGAATATCACCAGTAGTTGGAAAACTCATCATCATCTTAGCTAATGGTTCTAATCCTGCTTTAATAGCCTCTGTAGCTTTAGTTTTCTTCTTCTCTTTATAAGGTCTATATAAATCCTCTACTTCTACTAATTTCTCACATTTCATAATAGAATCTTTTAATTCATCAGTTAATAAACCTTTCTCATCAATTAATCTAATAACATCTTCTTTTCTTTTTAATAAATTAACTTGATAATCATAAACTTCACCTATACTTTTAATTATCTCTTCAGATAATCCACCAGTAGCTTCTTTTCTATATCTAGCTATAAAAGGAATAGTATTATCATCCTTTAATAACTCTAAAACAGTATTAACTTGTTTAACACTAATATTTAAATCTTTACTAATATTTTCAATTATATTGTCATTCATCTTAATCACCATAATTATTGTATCAAATAATTAATTAAAAGTCCCTTATATTAACAATTAATTTACAAAAAAAGCACTTTCATAGCAACAAAAAAAGAGGCAAAGCCTCTTATTAACATTTTTAAATTACTTACTTATATTTTTACCATATTTAACTCTAATCTTTTTAAGGACTTTTGCTTCCATTCTTCCAACTTCTTTATCTGAACAATTATATTCTTGTCCTATAGCTTCTCTAGCTAGACAAAAATCATCATCAAATCCCCAATGTTTCTTTAACATTTCTACACCAGTTTTATATGATGGATTAACAGCACTTACTTTATCAAAAACACTATTTAATTCATCGCGTAGTAAATCATTATCAATTTCTTCATTGTAATCTTCTTCACTTACTATAGTATCCTTTAAAGTTGTTTCTTCATCAATATAATCATCTAAACTTTCAACTGCTTGAGAATTTACTAATATAGTTTCAACATTTTCAACAGGTATTCCAGTCTCTTTAGCAATTTCACTAAGTGTAGGTTCTCTATGATATTCATGTCTTAATAAATTAATAATATTATCTACCTTAATACATGTAGTAGCATAATACTCAGGTTTTCTAATAATATCAGATGTTTTAGTAGCTTTATCTAAAGCACTAAAAACATAATAATAAGCATATCCTCTAAAATCTTCAGTTCTTGATACATTACATTTTTCTATTGAAGTAATTAAACCTATTGTACCTTCTTGAACTAAATCTAAAAAGTCAACACCTTTATCTAAGAAGTTAACTGACATACTAGCAACATAACCTAAACTAGATTTTATTAATTTATCTCTAGCATCCATATCACCAGATTGAGCTTTTTTAACTAATTCTATAGTTTCTTTTTTACTAATTTTATCTATCTTTTCAATTTCATCTAAAAATGCTAATTCAGATTTTGAAAAATATCCTTCTTGTCTTAATTGCTTTATTTTGTTTTTCAAAATAGCACCCCCTAAGTAAAGCACATTATACCACAAAAGATTAGAATAATCAATACAAAACAAAAAAAAGAGACTTTTGTCTCTTAATAACCATATCTTAATACTTGATAATTAATACTACTAACACCATATTTATAAGCTATTTGATTACTTGGTACTAATACATCAAACATAAATCTTCTTCCACTACCAATATTTCCACCTCTATCAAGAACAACTCCTGTAAAAGTACCTATTGGTGTACCACTAATCTTTATAATTGATCCATAAGGAAACTCTTTACCAGCTGCTAAAGCACGTACATAACCAAACTTAGAATCATTATAATAAACTCCTTTTAATGACTTACCAGCACCAACTCTACCAGAACATCCTGCACAATTTAATGAGTAATAAGAAACTCTTCCACTACCATTTTTTAAACTTTTAGCAGAAACATTATTACTTTCTAATTTAACATCTTCAGTAACTTTTCTAGCTTGAATCTTAGCTTCACGAGCTTTCTTTTCAGCAAGTATTTTCTTAATACTAATAGTATTAACTACATTACTTTGTAATGCTTTAGTACTAAAAGAAGTATTAACCCTTTTTAATTCATTATCTGGAGTAATTAAAAACAATCCAGAACCTATCATAATAAAGGATATTATGAACATATAATAAATATACTTTTTCATATAAAAACTCCTCAAAAATATACTATCATATCTTTAAGGAGCAATCAAGTTTACTGATTATTTACACTATATACAAAATATTTACACAAAAAAGAGACACATGTCTCTTTTTATTAAGTCCATCTTGTATCTGTAATTGGTCTTATTACCACAAACAAATCACTATTATAGATACCTCTTACAAAATAATCAGGACTATTCCAACCAGTCTTTCTCTTATATGTTTGATTAACTGATAAATCAGCACTAGAATATTTATATTGAGTTACTTTCAATCTATTATTAGAATTTAGTTCTTGATTATAATATGTATATTTCTTATCAGTAAATCTTACAAATTTACCATGACCATAATATATATAAGTCTTAGGAACAAATATAGCTGTATTTATAGTACTTTTATTAATATTTAAATCAAATAATAATAATACATCACCTAATTCAAAATCAGCTTCAGTCATGTACTTAATACGATTAACATTCTTTTGAGCTCCACTAGTAGCATGTCTTGCATCATTTCCTCTTAATAATTTTCCTCCATACATACCAGGAACAACAAATGAACTATTAGTATTCAATTGATAATCAAATTCACTTCCATTAATCTTAGAAAAATATTTATTTAATAATGTATTAGTATCATTAGTATCAAATACTGAATAATTAGATATTCTCTTAGGTTTATCATTAGAATAAAACTTCATATTTTGATATACCTTATTAATCGCATCAAATTGATTACTCCATTTACTTAATTTATTAATAGAATTAATAATTTCAGTTCTATTAACTTTTGAAGTAATAGAATTATTAATATTAATATCTATATCAGGTAAATTTAAACTTGAATTCCCATTAGTAATAACAAACCCAGGAATCTTTCTCTTTACTTTGTCACCTTGCAAATGAAGTGTATATTCAATAGTTTTCGCTTTCTTATAAGAAAGATTTTTCCAAGTTACTTTTATAACTTTTCCTGAACTATTCTTAGTTTTAACACAATTATCACTGCATTTTTCAAATTTTCCCCATGATGGAATACTAGCAGTTACAGTAACCTTATCTGTAGTATCACTACTAATATTACTTTTTAATCTCTTCCAAGCATAACCGTCATGAGCAACACATCCTTTTTCGCCTACCCAAGTTTTAGTCATAGAAGTATTAACTGTAGTATCACTTATAACATCATTTTCTTTATCTGCTGTAGTAGTTTCTTCACTCTCATCAACTGGATCTATTGTATCTAATTGAGTTCCTGCATTATATATAGATTTTGAAACTTTAGTAGTACAATAACCAAAGTTTCCAAGATTATTTGGTTTAGTATATCTAAATCTAACTCTAATATTATTACCAGGTCTATTTGTATTATAATTTCCAATAGTTCTACCAGATGAAGTCATAATATATTGTTCACTAGTAACATCATGTAATTTAGTTCTAGCAACAGATTTATTATAAGCACTAATAGTATCTCCAAAATATGGATGAGAATTACTTATAGTACAATTATCATTATCTTTATTTGTATTATTTGGACAGAATTCATTAATAGGTCTTAAGATTAAATATTTCATAGTTTTAACACCTTTAGAATCAAATATCATATAATCAAAATCTTCAGTATATCTAATAGAAAAAGCATCTTTATTTCTACCTGAAGTAGATCCATTATTACTAAAAGTGTACTCTCTATTTAAATCGCCACCTTTAGCTTCAATAATACCATAATTATGAGTCTCATTAACCCATTTACCATTTTTATTAACAGATACACCTAATTTATTACCAACAAACAAAACAACATGTCCAGATTCATCATAACCAGCCTCATCAACTACACCTTTACGCCTAATAATTAAATCACCAGGTTTTAATAAAGCTCTCATTTCTTCATATATTTTTTTCTCATTACTATAATTTATAGTAGTTGTACCACTAACTACTTTACCATTTTCAATTACACGATTATCATTTAATTCATGATA
>CAMVLZ010000014.1 GCA_947168485.1 uncultured Bacillota bacterium
TCTCATTAGACATCAGCTCCAATTAATTAATTGCTTTTTATAATATCACTTTTTTCTTAAAAATCAAGTATTTAATCAAAATAAGGTTTATCCACAGTTTTGGGGATATTCATATCTTTAGCATAATCTTCAAACTTCTCTACAGTATCATTTTGCATTTTTTCAGTTACTCTAACGTAAATATTATATGTTGTATCTATGGTAGAATGTCCTAATCTTTTTGATACTGCTTTGATATCTGCTCCACTTTCTATCAACCTAGTTGCATGTGTATCTCTAAAGTCGTGAAATCTTGAATTGATTCCTAATTCGTAATGTATTACTTTAAAAGCATATTTTGGCGTGTCAGTTCCCAAAAATTGACCATTTTCTTTAATAAAAACTAATTGAGCTTCTGGTAATCCTACTTCTAATTCTGCTTTAGCATCTATTATTTTTATTTCAGGCTTATTTGTGAATTCATTTATTACTCTTTTCTCATAGTGAAGCAAATAACTATCTCCATAAAACTTTCTATTCTCTTCTTGTTCTTTTTTGTATTCTTTTAGAGCTTCTACTAGTCTATCTCCTATAGATATTGTCCTTTGACTTTGTGGATTTTTACAATTTCCATAATACCAAATTGTTGTAGAATGTCCTTTAGTAATATTTTTCCTTTTTGGTAACCCTAATTGATTCTTTTTAATTATGTTTTTATTAACCGTTATTGTCTTGTTTTCAAAATCAATGCAGTCCCAAGTTAATCCATATACTTCTGATACCCTTAATCCAGTATAATAAGCCGTTAATAATGAATAATAAATAGAATGTGATTCTCTAAATCTATCCAATATTCTTTCCACTTCTTCCTGTGTAAAAATATGAGCTGGGTCTTTATCTATTGTTTCATATCTAGGTGCATGCACATTTTGCGCTGGATCTGAATTAATATAGTTTAATGTATAACACGCATACTTTAGTGATCCTTTTAAAACTTTCAAGATACTTGCTATAAAGCATTTAGAGAAAGAATTTTGTACATAGATATTATTCATCATCTCCTGAAGCAATCTAGTATCTAATTGTGATAATCTATAATGTCCTATTCTAGGTTTAATATGATTCTTTATAATGTTGCAATAAGACATAATTGTAGAATATCTTAAATTAATTTTAGCATAATTATCTATCCAGTAATCCAAGAAGTCTGAATATGACATATCTTTAGTATTAACTTTTTTTCCTGAATATTCATACTCATTATATGCTTTTATTCCTTCATCAAATGCTTCCTTTCTTGTTGCAAAACCACTTTTATTAATATACTTCCTCTTTCCATCAACTTTTGCTATTTCAAATTGGTATTGATATACCTTTCCTCTTTTCATGACTCTTACATTAGCCATAATGTTCTCACTCCTTTTCTTTGCAAGGAACGAAAAAGAACAGGCAACAATATGCCTGTTCTATAATGTGAACATTTTTATCAATTTGTTCGCACAACTTAAATACTCTATATTCTCTTTATTTATAAGGCTTTGCGAGTATTATATAATATCAAAATATTTTTTATGCGAACTTTTTGCGAACATTTGCCATTTTTAGCACGAGATTTTGCGAACACGAATGCTCTAAAACCCTTATTTTATGCTATTTACCGTGGCATTGTTTAAATTTTTTGCCAGACCCACATGGACAAGGATCATTTCTACCTACTTTTTGTACTCTTTTAGGTTTTTGTTTTACTGTTCCTTGATCTGGGTCATTTGTTCTTATGTTTTTAGTATTTTCTTTTCTTTCAATATTTTGTCTTATTTCTGCTCTTTGAAGTGTTATTGATATTTCTTGATCTATTCTTTGTAACATGTTATCAAATAAATCATAACCTTCCATTGTGTATGCACGTAATGGATTTTCTTGAGCATATCCTCTTAAGTGAATTCCTTCTCTTAAGTGAGACATTGTATTGATATGTTCCATCCAATGTCTATCTAATATTTGTAATGAAATTACTTTTTCAAATTCATTTGATATTTCTTCAGGTAATGTATTAAATTTAGCTTCGAATTCAGCAATTAATTTTTTACAAATAATATCTATAACATCATCAGGTTGTTTTTCTTTTATTTCTTTTAATTCTATATCTTTAGCTAATAAGTTTTGATTTACATAATCAGCTATTTTTGTATAATCATCTTCTGTTAAATATCCTTCTGGTGGTAAATGAGATTTTACTACATCTTCTACATGATGACGGAATGTATCAATAACCATGTCATGAATTGAATCACTATCTAAGATTCTATTTCTTTTACCATAGATTATATCTCTTTGATCATTCATTACATCATCATATTCTAGTAATTGTTTTCTTATATCAAAGTTGTTTCCTTCAACTCTTTTTTGAGCTGATTCTATACTTCTTGTGAATGTTTTAGATTGAATTGCTTGATCTCCTAGACCCATATTCTTCATCATTTCACCAATACGATCTGATCCGAAACGAACCATTAAATCATCTTTTAATGAAACAAAGAATTGTGTAAATCCAGGGTCTCCTTGACGTCCAGAACGTCCTCTTAACTGATTATCAATACGACGTGATTCATGACGTTCAGTACCAATTACACATAATCCACCTAATTTTTTAATTTCATCTGATAGTTTAATATCAGTACCACGACCAGCCATGTTTGTTGCGATAGTTACTGATTTATGTTGTCCTATATTAGCGATTATTTCAGCTTCTCTTTCATGGTTCTTTGCATTTAATACTTCATGTGGAATTTTTGCTTGTTTTAACATATTAGATATTAATTCTGAAGTTTCTATAGCAATAGTACCTATTAATACAGGTTGTCCTTTATTGTATATTTCTTTTACTTTTTCAATAATTGCTTTATACTTAGCTTCTTTTGATGCATAAACTAAGTCTGGAGCATCTATTCTTATTACTGGTTTATTTGTAGGTATTTCTATAACATACATGTTATAAATATTTCTAAATTCTTCTTCTTCTGTTTTAGCAGTACCTGTCATACCAGATAATTTATTATACATTCTGAATAAATTTTGGAATGTAATAGTCGCTAGAGTCTTAGTTTCTTCATTAATAGTAACTCCTTCTTTAGCTTCAATAGCTTGATGAAGTCCATCAGAATAAGCTCTACCTTTCATTAAACGACCAGTGAATTGATCTACTATAACAATCTCTCCATCTTGTACTACATAGTCTACATCTAACTTCATAGCATAGTTTGCACGTAGCGCTTGGTTGATAAAATGTAGTAGTGTAGCATTTTCTATATCGTAAAGATTGTTTATATGGAACATTTTTTCTGCTTTTTCAGCACCTAAGTCGTTCATATTAACTGATTTAGTCTTTTCATCATATGTGAATTCTTTTCCTTCAGTTAAACTCTTAGCAAATCTATCTGCTTGTTGATATAGATTTGCATTTTTCATTTCTCCACCTGAAATAATTAATGGAGTTCTTGCTTCATCTATTAATACTGAGTCAACCTCGTCAACTATTGCGAAATTTAGAGGTCTTTGTACTCTATCTTCTTTTCTAACTACCATGTTATCTCTTAAGTAGTCGAAACCAATTTCATTATTAGTAGAATATAAAATATCACATTTATAAGCTTCTTGTTTTTCTTCTGCTGACATTTCTCTTGTATTAACTCCTACAGTTAATCCTAAGAATCTGTGAATTCCACCCATCCATTCAGCATCACGTCCAGCTAAGTATTCGTTAACTGTGATAATATGTACACCTTTTCCATCTAATGCATTAACGTATGCAGGTAATACTGATGTTAATGTTTTTCCTTCACCTGTTTTCATTTCAGCAATATTACCAAAGTGAATTGCTAAAGCACCTAATATTTGTACATAGAATGGTTTTTCTCCTATTACACGAAAAGCAGCTTCTCTTGCAGTAGCAAAAGCTTCTACTAATATATCATCTAATGTTTCTCCATTAGCTAATCTCTCTTTAAATTCTTCTGTTTTACTTTGTAATTCTGTGTCTGTTAGTTTTGAATATTCATCTTCTAAGTCCATTACTTGATCTGCTATTTTAGTAAATCTTTTTAATTCTCTATATTCATGGTCAAGTAGTTTTTTTAGTATACCCAATTAAAACACCAACCTTTCTTCATCAGTAAACACTATTATAACAAAAAAAAAGGAATAAATAAATATTCCTTTTATTATATTATTTTATTCTGAAGTAATTACTCCATAGTCTTTGTCTTTTCTTCTATATACAACTGCTGGTTTACCAGTTTCATCATCTTTATACATAAAGAAATCATGTCCTAGTAATTCCATTTGAAGAATTGCTTCTTCTTCATTCATTGGTTTTACTTCTACTGTTTTTCTTCTTGTGATTTTCTTTTCTTCTTTAGCTGGTTTGATTGCTTCTAAAGCAAAATCTTTATTATTGTTTATTTTCTTTGAAGATAATCTAGTTTTGTTCTTTCTAATTTGTCTTTCAAGTTTATCAATTGTTTTATCAACAGCTGCATAAAAGTCGTCTTTCTTTTCTTCCGAACGTAAAATATACGATTTTAATGGAATAGTTACCTCCACTCTAGGTGAATCTTTGTCAGCTTTTACTATGACTTTAGCTCTAATGGCTGATGGATTATCTAAATACTTATCTAGTTTAGATAATTTCTCCTCTATATAATCTTTCATAGCTTGAGTGACAGTTATTTTGTCTCCTCTGATAATAATTTCCATATTATCGCCTCCTTGTACTTATAGTATATCAAATATAACAAAGAAAAAGAAGTAAATTTATTTTACTCCCATTATTTTATCTCTTATTTTTTTAGTAATTGTTGGACTTTTATCAGAAATTATAGTTGTATGTAATATAAACCATAAGAATATAATTAATATTATTATATAGATTATTTGTCCAACTGTTTTATCTACTAAGACATAGAATATTGACGCTAGAGCAAATAGTATATCTATAGCATATATTATTAATACTGTTTTTAATTGTGATGATGTAATTCCTAATAATTGATGATGTAGATGTTGTCTATCTGCTTTAAATGGTGGTTGTCCTTTTAGCAATCTTCTAATAATAGCAAATAATGTATCTAATATAGGTATTCCTAGGATTGCTACTGGTACAAAGAATGATATTAATGCCGGTCCTTTGAATTCTAATAATGTAATTACACCAATTATAAATCCTAAGAATGTAGCTGCATCACCTGCGAATATTTTAGCAGGATAAAAGTTATGTAATAAGAATCCTAATGTTGACCCTAACATTATTAATGATAATATCAATACTAATGAATTATATCTAGCTTGAGAAAGTGCTATTATTGCTATTGTTGCAAAGAATATTGAACATATTCCTCCACTTAATCCATCTAATCCATCTATTAAATTAATTATATTAGTACATGCTACTAAGAAGAATATTGTTATTGGATATGCTAACCATCCAAAATCAAAGTGTAGACCAAATGCTGTAATGTTACTTAATAATATTCCTCCATAGAATACTATTACACTGGCTGCTATTAAATGTCCTAATAGTTTATGTGTTGCTTTAATAGATTTTATATCATCTACTATAGAAGTTAATATTATTACAAAACTACCTATTAGAATAGAATTCATTCTAATACTTTGTTCTCCAAATAACATATAACCGAATAGGAATCCTAGGAATATACCTACTCCTCCTAGTTTAGCTACCTCTCTTTTATGAATATGTCTTTTTCCTTCAGCATTTGTAGGTCTATCTACAGCATCTATATGAAATGCTACTTTTCTCATTAATACCATTATTATTGCTGAAAAAATAAATGTTACTAATACTATTTTACTTGATAATAAAATTTGTTCTTTCACAATGAGTCACTTCCTTCTTAATCCTCATTATCCTTATTTATTAATTTTATATTATTTAAAAGTACTCCTGTACCTTCAGCTACACAATTTAGTGGTTCTTCTGCTATTAAGATTGGAATTTTTAATTCTTGTTTAAATAATTCTTGAAGTCCCCTTAATTGTGAAGCTCCTCCAGTTAAGATTAATCCTCTATCCACAATATCTGCTGATAATTCTGGAGGTGTATCTTCTAGTACTTCATTAGTTGCTTTTATCATCTTTTTAACACTATCTTTTAGAGCTTTTTCTGTATCTTCTTCTGTTATTGTTATAGTATCAGGTAATCCAGTATCTAGATTTCTTCCTTTTACTTCTAATTTTTCTTTCTTATTAGGTTTATAAACATTAGCAAATTCTATTTTTATAGTCTCTGCAGTTTTTTCACCTATTAATAATCTATACTCTTTCTTTAAATATTTAATTATATCTTGATCTAATTTATTTCCTGCTACTCTTATAGATTCTGAAACAACTATATCATTTAATGATAATACTGCTATATCTGTTGTTCCTCCTCCAATATCTACTACCATACTTGCAGAAGGTTTAGTTATATCCATTCCTACTCCTATGGCTGCTACTTTAGGTTCTTCTTCAATATATACCTTTCTAGCACCAGTTTGTTCTGCTGCTTCTTTTATAGCATTTTTTTCTACTTGAGTAATATTTGTTGGACAACAAATTAGTATTCTTGGTCTTCTGAATATTGTTTTTCCTTTTATCTTTTTTATAAAAGTATTTAACATTATTTCAGTTAACTCAAAATCTGCAATTACTCCATCTTTCAATGGTCTTATTGCTTTTAATTTATCAGGAGTTCTTCCTAGCATTTCACTTGCTTCATTTCCTACTGCAAGTACCTCTTTAGTAGTTGTATCTACTACTACTAATGATGGTTCATCTAATACTATTCCACTTCCTTTTATATAAATAACTACATTTGCAGTTCCTAAATCAATACCGATATCTTTTGAAAACAAACTCTTCACCCCTATTCTGTGTTTAAATCAATTTAAATGTCATATATATATCATATACAAAATTAGTTACTAAATATATCATTGATAAAGCTATTAAAAAATAGAAAGTAGTTGCTTGAATAACTCTATTCTTTTTAAATATAGAGTTAATATTTACTGCTTCTAAAGACCAAATAACTAAAATAGATACTATTATATAAATAAATATCTTACCACTCATAGTTACCCTCTTCATATTTAGTTATCTTATCTATTCTTCTTTGATGTTTTTCTTCATTAGAAAATGGAGTGTTAATAAATGTTTTTACTATATTTAAAGCTTCTTCATTAGTAGTTTTTTCTCCAAAAGCAACTATATTAGAATTATTATCATTTCTTGTATACATTGCTTCTTCAGAAGTAGTTACTTTTGCACATCTTACTCCTTTTACTTTATTACATGCTATAGAAATACCAATTCCTGATCCACATATTGCTACTCCAAAGTCTACTTCTTTTTCAACTACAGCTTTTCCTAATTTAAAAGCATAATCTGGATAATCAGTTGATTCTTCACTATTTGTACCATAATCAACTATTTCATAATCAGTTAATTCATTTTTTAAGTATTCTTTTAATTTATATCCTCTATGATCACTAGCAATTCCTATTTTCATATTTAATCTCCTCATCTACTAAAATTATATCATAGTAATATATTATAATAAAATAAAAAAACTGCATTAAGCAGTTTCTTTTTGATCGAATCCATATTTTTTGTTGAATTTGTCTACACGACCTGCACGTGAAGCACGTGATTGTTTTCCTGTATAGAATGGATGACATTCTGAACAAACTTCAACATTTATACTTTCTTTAATAGATTTAGTCTTAAAAGTATTTCCACATGCACAAGTAACTGTACATTCTTTCATTTCTGGATGTATTCCTGTTTTCATTAATACTTCCTCCCTTCGCCATAACTTTAATTCAAGTTATAGATATATAAATGCCTAATTAATATAACATTAAATTATAATAATTTCAAGTATTTTATACTTCTTTTAATGTTATTTTTGCTCCGACACTTTCTAATTTTTCAATGATTTGTTCATAACCTCTTAAAATATGTTCTACATTAGTAATTGTTGTAGTACCTTCAGCTAATAAACCTGCTGCTACCATTGCAGCTCCAGCACGTAAATCTGTTGCAACTACAGTAGTACCATTTAATTTAGTAGGTCCTTCAATTGTTGCTGTTTGATTTTTAACTGTTATGTCTGAACCTAAATCATTTAAATATTTTATATGCATAAATCTATTTTCCCAAATAGTTTCTACTACTTTTGATTTTCCTTCTGCTTGAGTTAATAAAACTGTAAATGGTTGTTGTAGATCTGTTGGGAATCCAGGATATACAGCAGTCTTAATAGTAGTATGTTTTAACTTGTTGTTATTAGATACTATTGCATAATCTTGTCCTACTTGTATATCAATTCCTACTTCTTCTAATTTAGATAATACTGAATCTAAATGTTCAGGAATTAAATTATCTACTTTAAAGTTTTTACCACATAAAGCTCCTATTATTAAGTAAGTTCCTGCTTCAATTCTATCAGGTATTATTTCATGGAAACATTTGTGTAGTTTTTCTACACCTTCTATTTTAATAGTAGAAGTACCTGCTCCAACTATTTTAGCTCCCATATTATTTAAGAATGTTGCTACATTTACTATTTCTGGTTCTTTAGCAGCATTATCAATTACTGTTTTTCCTTCTGCTAATACAGCAGCTAACATTATATTAATAGTTGCTCCTACTGAAGCTATATCTAAATAGATATTTGCTCCTACTAATTTATCTGCCTTAACAGTATATTTATTTTTAATTTTAGTTACTTTTGCTCCTAAAGCTTCAAAACCTTTTAAGTGTAGATCAATTGGTCTAGCACCTATTGAACATCCTCCTGGGAAAAACATTGATACTTCTTTGTATTTACCTAGTAATGCTCCCATAAAATAATAAGATGCTCTTAGTTTCTTAGAATATTCTTCTTTTATTTCTCCATTTTTCATTTTACTAGGGTCAATTACTAAACTACCACTAGCACGAGATGTTTTAACATTCAATTCATTTAAAATATCACACAAAGCATCTGTATCAGTTATTTCTGGTACATTACATATAGTAACTTCTTCATCAGTAAGTATTGCTGCTGGAATTATTGCAACAGTAGCATTTTTTGCTCCACTTACTCTAATTGTTCCTGATAGTTCCCTTCCTCCTTCAATTTCCATTATTTTCATATAACCGCTCCTAATCTAGTCGTGTTTTAAATAACGCAACTTTTTCTTTTATTTTTTCTTTAATAGCTTGTTCTCCTGCTCCAATTACTTTTCTAGGATCATAAACTTCCTTATCTTCATCAAGTTTCTTTCTTACAGCTTCAGCCCAAACTATTTGAAAATCAGTATTAACATTTATCTTTGATGTTCCAGAAGCAATAGCTTTTTCTATTTTATCTCCTGGTATTCCTGATGCTCCATGTAGAACTAATGGTATAGGTAGAGCTTCATTTATTTGACTCATTCTTTCGAAATCAAGATTAGGTTCACCTTTATAAACTCCATGTACACTACCTAGTGCTGGTGCTAAAGAATCTATTCCAGTTTCATTATACATTGTTAAACAATCTTCTAATGTAGCATTCATTGCTTCAGCTGAAATATTATCTTCAGTTCCACCTATATGTCCTACTTCTGCTTCTACAGAAACATTATGCTTATGAGCATAATCAACTACTTCTTTAGTAATTCTAATATTTTCTTCTAATTTATGCTTAGATGCATCAATCATTACTGATGTAAATCCTGCATCTATAGCACTTTTACAAAGTTCAAAACTTTGTCCATGATCTACATGCAAACAAACTGGTATTGTTATATTAAGATCTTTCATTAATCCAGTAACCATACCATATATTGTATTAAAACCACCCATGTATTTACAAGCACCTTCACTAACTCCTAAAATTACGGGTACTTTTAATTCTTCACATTCTTCTAAAATGTATTTTGTCCACTCTAAATCATTTATATTAAAATGAGGGACTGCATACTTATTTTGTTTTGCTTTATTAAGCATATCTATAAAATTAACTAACATATCATCACCTAATTTTATCATAGATAAAACTACAACTTTTGTCAATTAATGTACCTAAATTATACTTATTTGATGTAAATAAAGACCATTCTATCTCTACCTTGTAAATCCTTCTTCACTTCAAATTCTACTTCACCTAAACTATCTTGTGCTAACTTTTGTATATCATTCGCCTGATCAGAGCCTATTTCTAGGGCAATTAGACAAGTTTGTTTCATGTGGTTTTTGATATCTTTAAATATCTTTTTATATATATTTAATCCATCTATACCAGCATATAATGCTATATGTGGTTCATTATCTTTAACTATATCTTCTATTTCTTCATCATCTTTTATATATGGTGGATTAGAAATAATAATATCATATTTTCTATCTATATTTTCAAATACATCACTTTGTATGATATTAGCTTTAGAATTTAAATTTCCACAGTTTTTGTGAGTAACTTTTAATGCTTCAGGAGAAATATCTATTAAATCCACAGAATTTGTGGAAAGTTTTTTCTCTAATGTTAATCCTATTACTCCTGATCCACATCCTATATCAATTATATCCACAGGTTCTGTGAATAATTCTTTTGCTTTTATTATAGTATTTTCAACTAACTCTTCTGTTTCAAATCTAGGTATTAATACATTTTCATCTATATAAAATTTATTTCCATAGAAATTAACACTACCTATTACATATTGTAGAGGTTTATTATTTACCATTGCTTCTACTTCTCTTTTATATAAATCTAATTTTTCTTCTTCTATTACATCATCTAAATGTAATAATAGTTCTAACGGATTTATACCTAATAAATCTGCTAATAAGAGTTTAGCATGATCTGAGTGAATCTTACTTTTAGCAAATGTTAGTGCCTCATCAATTGTCACTTTCTTCTCCTTGAAGTTTTCTTATTTCTTCTTCTTTTCTTAAAGCAGTGAATAACTCATCTAAATCCCCATCCATTACTCTATCTAAATTCTTTGTAGTAAAACCAATTCTATGATCAGTTACTCTATTTTGAGGATAGTTATAAGTTCTTATTTTTTCTGCTCTATCTCCAGTACCAATTTTACTTCTTCTTTCAGCACCTGCTTCTTTTTCTTGTTCAGCTAATTTCATATCATATAAACGAGCTTTTAATACTTTCATAGCTTGTTCTTTATTTTGAATTTGACTTCTTTCATTTTGACAAGTTACTACTGTATTTGTAGGTAAGTGAGTAATTCTTACTGCTGAGTCTGTCGTATTAACACCTTGTCCACCCTTACCACTTGATCTATAGATATCTATTCTTAAATCATTAGGATTTATTTCTATATCAATATCATCATCTACTTCAGGCATAGCAAGTACAGTCGCTGTTGAAGTTTGAAGACGACCATTAGCTTCTGTAATAGGAACTCTTTGTACACGATGTGATCCTGACTCATATTTAAAGAATGAATAAGCTTTATCTCCTTTAATAATAAACTCTATTTGACTAAATCCTCCTGCAGTTCCTTCTTCAGAATCATATACTTGATAAGAGAAACCTTGTTTTTCAGCATATCTAGTATACATTCTAAATAAGTCTCCAGCAAAAATATTAGCTTCATCTCCACCAGCAGCTCCTCTAATTTCAATAATTACATTTTTATCATCATTAGGATCCTTTGGTATTAATAATATTTCTAATTGAGCTTCTAAATCTTCTTTTTCTTTACTTAAAGAATTAAATTCTTCTTTAGCTATTTCACCTAATTCTTTATCATTCATTAATTCTTTAGCTTCATCTATACCATTTAATACTTCTTTGTATCTTTTATAACATTTTATTAAATCTTCTAAATTAGCTAATTCTTTTGAATATTCTTTTGTCTTTTTTATATCACTTAATACTTCTTGTGTAGTTAACTCTTTTTCTATAAAGTTATATCTTTCTAGAATTTTATCTAGTCTTTCTATCATAATAAGCCATCCTTTCAGTCGTTTGTATTATATCATAAATATATCGTAAAAAAAACTAGATTAGTTATCTAATTCTAGTTCATCTTCATCTATAATTACTAAATCTTTTAGATCTTCATCAGTAGAATCATCTTCGAAATCATCTGTATCATCATAATCATCTTCATCATCTAGCATGCTCATTTCTTCTTTTTCTTCTTCCTCTTCCTCTTCCTCTTCATCATCTTCAGTTGTTGTTCCTTGTTTATGATTAATACTTAAATCCCATTTACCATTATCTAAAAAAGTAAAATTCTTATCAGTTGCTAATTGAGTATAGTAATCTGCTATTTTATTTTCAAATGTAGATTCTGGTAATTCTAATAATTCTATTATTCTTTTGAATAAATCTGCTGTAGATATAGGTTCTTTTTCTTCCTTTAATATTAATGTTGTCAATTCCTTATTTGATAATACTTCTAAGTCTTCTTTTTTCATCTTATCTAACTTCATATTATATTCCTCCTGATAACACTAATTTGAAATCAACGACATACTTATATCATATATATTTTATAAATACAATAGATTTTTTTTATTTTATTAAAAAAAGTCTTAATATTAAGACTTTTTTCTACATCTTTTCAGGTACTTCTATACTTAATATATCTAATAAAGTATTTGATATACTTAATAATACTTTAGTTAGAGCTAACCAAGTAGTTCTCTTTTGAATATCTTCTTCTGTTAATACTTTGTTTTTAGCATAGAAAGTATTAAATTGTGAAGTTATTAAGTATAGATAATCTGTAATATCATTTAAAGATTTAACTTTAATTGCTTTTTCTAAAACATTAGGTAAATCTAAGATAGATAAGTACATATCTTTTAACTCTTCATCAATATAACTTATTTCATCATTCTCCATACCTTGGGCATTCTTTAATAATGATTTCATTCTTATTGTTGAATAAAGTACATATGGTCCTGTTTTTCCTTCTATATCAGTAAATTTCTCTATATCAAAGATATAGTCTGTCTCTACTGATGGTAATAAATCAGCAAATTTAAGTGCCGCTATAGACACTTTTTTAGCTATTTCAGGAGCTTCTTCTTTAGTTACTTTATCATTATTAATTCTATTTAGTGTAGACTCATAAACTTCATCTAATAAAGCTTTAAGAGTCATTATTCCACCATCTCTAGTTTTATAAGGTTTTCCATCTTTACCATTCATTGTTCCATATCCAACATGAATCAATTGATCTTGTTTAAATAAACCTAGTTTTTCGATTGCTCTAAAAACTTGAGTAAAGTGAAGTGATTGTCTATGATCTACTACATACCATACTTCATCAGGATTAATTTCTTCTTTTCTTTGAACTAAAGTACAAAGATCTGTTGTAGCATATGAAATTGAACCATTACTCTTAATATATAAAAGTGGTGGTATATCAATTTTATCAGTCTCTTCAGCAACATCAATTACTTGGGCTCCTTCACTTTCTCTAACAACACCTTTTTCTTTAGTTATTTCTTCTAATTGATCAAAGTATTCAACAGCGTCACTTTCACCATTCCATAATTCGAAATTAACATTTAAATCATCATAACACTTTTTAATATCAGCTTTTGAAATATCAACAATTCTCTTCCATAAATCATAATATCCTTTTTCATGATGTTGAATTTTATTAGTAATAACTCTTCCTTCTTCTAAATAATCCTCATCCTCTTTAGCTTTAGCTGATGCGATTGGATATATTTCTTCTAGATCTTCATTTGTAATTGGTAACTCAATATCATCATAATTACCATCAAAATTCTCATCAAAGAATGGAAGATCAGGATATCTTCTTTTAATTTCAGTCTCAACAAAACCAAGTGGTCTACCATAGTCTCCTAAGTGAGCATCTCCTACTACTTTATAACCTAATTTTTGAGCTAATCTCTTAATAGCTTCTCCAATATTCGCACTTCTTAAGTGACCAACATGTAATGCTTTCGCAACATTTGCTCCACCATAATCAACTATAACAGTCTTATCACTAACTGGTTCAATTAACTTGTCTGTATCAGCTACAATACTATTTATACTTTCTATAATATAGTTATCTGATAAGGTTATGTTGATGAAACCTGGTCCTGCTATATTAACATTAGTAAATTTATTATCTTTATCTAGTAATTCTTTTATATCATTTGCTATTTGGATTGGTGATTTATGATAAACTGATGCTAATTTCATACAATCATTTATTTGAAAATCACCTAAATCTTTTCTTTGAGAAGGTTTTAATTCTATATCTTCAATCTTATAACCTGCTTTATCAAATATTTCTTTTAATTCTTTATTTATATCTTTAATTATGTTCATTATATTACCTCTATTCTATATTCTATTGTTTCTTCTTCTAATTTGAATTTTTCTATTAGATTATAGTCATTATTACTATATTCTATAGATTCTAGTTTTAATTTGATAGTTGAACCAACAGATTTTACATCAATAATAGCTTCTCCATTCTTAAAATCATATATCATTGACATATTATCGTTAGTTCTCTCAAGTCTCCGATTATCATAATCATATTTAACTTTTGTTTTATCTTCTTCTTTATATGTAATAATATTATCTTTTAAGATAGCTTTAGTCACACTATTTATGTCATCATATTCATTATTAATACTATAATTAATCTTAATTTTAGACATAGTACCACCTCAATTAAGTGTATTATAACACAATTACCTTTATTTATAAATTATAACTATATTATTTATTATTTTATGATATAATTTCTATAGTAGAGGTGATTTATATGAACTACGAAATTATATTAATTATACTTACTGTTATTTGTTTTCTTTCTCTTATATTTGTTATATTTAAAAATAAATATAATTTTGCGATTATAAAGATTGAAGAAGCTGAAGATAACTTAGGTATTTACTTAGATAAAGAAAAAGATTTATTAGAAAGAGCAATTCCTGTTATTAAGAAGGAATTAAAGTATGATGATTATTTATCTGAATTAGATAGTTATGATAGAAATAATATGAATTTATTTCAAGCTAATAAAATATTGAGTCATTCTTATAATGAATTAATGTCTACTATTGATGATAATGAGAAATTACTTAAGAGTGATACTATTAAAAAGATATTAGAAGAATTAGAAGATAATGATGAGAATAGAATAGGTACTATTAAGTTTTATAATGATTCAGTAGTTAAATTTAATAAGTTAATAAAATCATTTCCTAGTAATATAGTTGGTTTCTTATGTAGATATAAGAAAAAAGATTTTTATACTGATGAAGATAAAGAAATTAATGAAATTATTAATAAGGATGAAGAGGTTGAAGAATAATGAGTTTTATAAAGAATATTATAGAGAGAGCTAAGAGTGATAAGAAAACTATTGTATTACCTGAAACAATGGATAGAAGAGTATTAGATGCTGCGGATAAGGTATTAAAAGAAGATATAGCTGATATTATACTTATTGGTAATAGTGATAGTTTTGATAGTGATGGATTAGATCTTAGTAGAGCTAGAGTTATTGATCCTAATAAAGATATTGAATTAACTAAAGATGTTATTAATAAATTATATGAATTAAGAAAAGAAAAAGGTTTGACTTTAGAAGATGCAGAAAAATTAATTAAAGAAGATTATATGTATTATGCTTGTATGTTAGTTAAGATTGGTATGGCTGATGGTGTTGTATCTGGAGCATGTCATTCTTCTGCAAATACTTTAAGACCTGCATTACAAATAATTAAAACTAAAAAAGATTGTAAATTAGTATCAGCATTTTTCTTAATGATAGTACCTGATTGTAAATATGGTAGTGATGGTACATTTATATTTGCTGATTCTGGATTAGTTCAAGATCCTAGTGCTTCTAAGTTAGCTGCGATTGCTAAAGATAGTGCTACTAGTTTTGAAAAATTAGTTGGAAAGGATGCTTTTGTAGCAATGATATCTCATTCTACTAAGGGTAGTGCTTCTCATGTATTAGTTAATAAAGTTGTTAAAGCTACTGAGATAGCGAAGAAAAGATATCCTGAGTTGAAATTAGATGGTGAATTACAAGTAGATGCTGCAATAGATGAAGATGTTGCTAAAAGTAAAGCACCAGATTCTAACGTAGCTGGTAAAGCTAATGTACTTATATTTCCTAATTTAGATTCAGGAAATAGTGGATATAAATTAGTGCAAAGACTTGCTAAAGCTGAAGCATATGGTCCAATTACACAGGGTATTGCTGCTCCTATCAATGATTTATCTAGAGGTTGTTCTAGTGATGATATAGTTGGTGTTGTTGCAATTACTGCTGTTCAAGCACAATAAAAAAGACATATATATATGTCTTTTTTTATTTTCTAACTAATCTTTTACCATCTTCAACAACATAGTTTCCTAATTCTTGTACCCATTCTGATAATGAAGTTATTTTTCTTTTTGGTTTATCTTCTTCTATAGATTCTATTTCAACTGGTTCAGCTGTAATTACTTGTGTATCTTTTCTTGAACTTCTTTTTATAGGTTCTTCTAACTTTTGTTTTTCTTCTTCTGATTGAGCTTTTAAATTTTGTTCATGTTTCTTATAATTTTCATAGAACCAATCTACTTGTTTATCTAAATAATCTGCATATTCTGGATCTTCTAATATAATATAATTTTCTAATCCTTTAAAACAATTTATAACGACAGTTTTTTCTCCGTCTTCTGCACTTAATAATATTGAATTGTTGAATTGCATTAGATTATCTTCATTAATACTATCTAATTTAGATGCGATAGCTCTAGAAACAGTTTCAAATGTCGCATCATCTTCTAAATCAATTGTATTTGTTAATTCAGATAATTTGCAAGCTACTAAGAATTCTAAATTGTTTTCTCCGGAAACTCTTGTAGGTTCTTCTTTTTTATGTTCAATTATCCATTTCTTATTTTCATATTCAATATATTTTTGAATTCTTTCTGCCATTTCTTTATCAATTTCTTTTTCTTCTTCAAGTGTATTGTGTAATTCTTTTAATGTTTCTTTTGCTTTTTCTATTTCCATAGGTTTATTCCCTTTCATTTTTATTTCTTCAGCTTTTCTTTTTGCACTTTCTCTGTCTTCTTTAAATTGTTGCATTTTTTGATATTGGTCATGTATGTTATTTGTAAGTTCTTCTGCATAATCATGATCTGCTTCTGCGATTGCATATTCAATATTTTTATAAAAATCAATATAATATACTAAGTCATTATCATCATCAAATAATTCAATTGGTTCATCATGTTCTAAAAATTTAGGTTGTCCTATTGCACATAAATATTTAATTTTTTGAACTGCCTTTTTTTCTAATTCTTGAATTGTATCTAAATTTTCTATGTCGTAATCTTTAATTATTTCATCAATTCTTTTGTTAATAGCAGCTTGTATCTTACTACCTTCATAATCTTCAAAAGACTCATCTATTAACCATTTTCTATTGCTAAGTCCAATTGCTCGATTAAGTTTACTTATAGTTTCGTTATTATTTTTTCCTAATAATTTTATCTCATTATGAAGATTATCTATTATTTCTTTTGAATTCAAAAGTATCACTCCCCTTAAATATGCTCAGTATTATAACATATTTTTGTTATTTTGTAAACGTTATTCTACTCTCCAGTCTATCTCCATTATACCATTCTTTTTTAAAAAATCATTAGTTTTTGAAAATGGTTTACTTCCAAAGAATCCATTACGTGCTGAAAATGGTGATGGATGTGCTGATTCTATAACTAAATGTTTAGGATTAGTTATTAAATTCTTCTTACTTCTAGCATAAGCTCCCCATAATATAAATACTATTGGAGTTTCTCTTTTATTTAATATTTTTATAACATTATCGGTAAATATTTCCCAACCTCTATCTTTATGTGAAGTTGGTTTATGTTCTTCTACAGTTAATACTGCATTTAGTAGTAATACTCCTTGTTTAGACCATGGTATTAGTGAGTTTTTCTTAGGAAAAGGAATTCCTAAGTCAGATTCTAATTCTTTAAATATATTCTTTAGAGAAGGTGGTTTTAATACTTCATTGCTTACTGAAAAAGATAATCCTTCTGCTTGATTAGGTCCATGATATGGATCTTGTCCTAGAATTACTACTTTTACTTTATTATAGTCAGTATATCTAAATGCATTAAATACTTTATTTTGAGGAGGATATATTGTCTTTTGTTTATATTCTTCTTTTATAAAGTTTATTAAATTTTTGAAGTATTCTTCATTATACTCACTTGATAATACATTGTCCCATGAATTTCCTATCATATAATCACCTACTTATGATATGATTCATTATTTATAATTTTATAACTTCTATATATTTGTTCTAAAAGATTTATTCTAAATAATTGATGAGGAAAAGTCATTTTAGAAAATGATAATTTGAAATTACTTCTTTGTTTTACTTCATCACTTAAACCTAAACTTCCTCCTATAACAAATACTATATTAGAATAATTTATTTGTTTATTATCTAAGAATTCAGCAAATTCTTCAGAAGATAATTCTTTTCCTTCTATTTCTAATGTTATTACATATTCTTTTGAATCAATATGTTTTAATATATTTTGTCCTTCTTCATATAGTACTTTGTTTTCATCATTATATGATAAGTCTTTTAATTCTATTATTTCTAGTTTTGTATATTTAGAAAGACGTTTTTCATATTCTTTTAAGGCTTCTTTTAAATAATTTTCTTTTAATCCACCTACACATATTATTTTTATCATATTTATACCTCTATTAATGACGTTCCTTTTGATTGAGATGCGACTATTATTTCTTTATCACTAATGTAGTCTTTTATTGTAGATAAAGCTAAATCAGGTGTATTGTTTGTTTCACTAAGATGAGCTAATACTATGTACTTTGTGTTGTCTCCTATTATCTTTTTTAGATATTTAGCTGTTGTTTCATTTGATAAATGTCCATAATCTGATATAACTCTTTCTTTTAAGAATCTTGGATAAGGTCCATCCATTAACATTTTTTCATCATGATTAGATTCTATTATATATATATCTTTATTTATAATATTATTTAATACTTTTCTATTTAAATAACCTGTATCTGTTATATATACTAGTTCTTTTGCTTTATATTTTAATTTATATCCTACTGAATATGGTGCATCATGTGAAGTATGTATTAAATTTACTTCTACATCTAATATTTTATCTTCATCATCTATAAAGATGCATCTATCTTCTGTTAATTCAGGTACTTCAGTTTTTAATGAATTATACATTTTCTTAGGAATAAATAGTTTTATATTACTTTTCTTTAATAAAGTACTTAATCCATTGATGTGATCTTTATGATTGTGAGTAATTAATAATCCTGTTATTTCATCACTAGTTATACTTAATTCTTCTAGTGCTTTTGTTAATTTTTTGTAAGAGATTCCTATATCTATAATTAGTTTTATAAAATCAAGAAGGATAATTGTACAATTACCCTTTGATCCACTTTCTATAACTTTAATTTTCATTAATATACACTCATAGCATTAAATGCTCTTGATCCTCCATGGTAAGGGAATCCTCTCCACATACCAAAGTGTAAGTGAACTCCTGTAGCAAATCCTGTTTGACCCATTGCACCAATAACTTGTCCTTTTGATACATTGTCTCCTACTTTAACTATTTTTCTTGATAGATGGGCATAAAGTGTATAATATCCATTATGGTGATCTATAGTTACATATATACCATTATCAAACTTTTGTGATGATTGAACTACTGTTCCTGCTTGAGCAGCAAATATATTTGAACCATATCCACATCCAGCTATATCTGTTCCATCATGTAATACTCCCCAACGATATCCGAATGGTGATGATACAGATGAACAAGTTGCTGGCCATCCCCAAGTTCCTTTAGTTTTAACAGCATCTCCATATCCAGGTCCTGTATAAGTTCCCCATCCTCCACCAGATGGACGTTTTTTAGTACCTTTTATTATTATTTCTTTAATAGGTTCTTTTACTACTTCTTTATTTACAGTTACTGTATTTGATATTTCTCCGTTAATCATTTGTACTTTTTGAGTTACTATGTTTTCTCCATTAACTCCTTTTTGTTTAGTTTCAGAGAAATCAGTATATTTATTCTTATTATATTTAGTTTCAGTTGTATAGTGTTGTTGTTCTCTTTTTACTACATGATCTTCTTCTACTATTTCTAGTTGTGGTTTGATTATTCCTACTTTTAATTGTTGTCCTGGATATAAAAGAGTATTCTTATCTGTTATATCAGGATTAGCAACCATAAGTTCTTCTGTAGACATTTTATTATTGAATGCTACATCTTCTAGAGTATCTCCTTTTTTTACTTTATATACTTTAGAATCTTCAGTAGTACCAAATACTAAGTATTTAGTTAATTCCTCTGAGTCTGTATATATTTTTTCATCTACTGGAACTTTTATCTTTTTAATAGTTACTTTATTTTTAATATAAATATTTTCTATTATTTTACCTACTTCTTTTATTTCTTCTTGTTTATCTTCTTTATATGTATTAAAACTTTCTGCTGATACAAATGATTTAGCAGTATTCTCTGCTGAATCAGTAAATACATTCTTTTTTAATACATATATTTTTTGAGTTTTAGTTTTTGATTTTTCTTTGTCATTACTTTTTGTAACTCCATTTATCTTTACAACATATCCATTAATAGTAAATGGTGATATGTTAGCTATTTTGTTATAGATTGATTCTGTAGATAAAATATTATTACTATAAGTAGTTTCTTCAATAATTGATAATTCACTAGGAGCATATACTTTTTTAACTTTATATTTCTTTTTTACTTCTTCTTGTTTTTCATCTATATATTTATTTAGATCTTCTTTAGATTTAATTAAACCTAATGAAACTCCTTTTAAATATACTCTATATACTTTATGAGGTTTAGTTAAATATTTAGTTGTAAAACCTAGTGTTATTGGTATTAACAATATGGTTAATAATAAAACTAATTTTATTTTATTGTTCATTGTTTCCCTCCACCTTTTTTTGTTCTTTTCTTAGATTTAAGAATGTAGATGTATTCTTTTTAAATAGTAATTCTATTGTCGCTGTAGGTCCATTACGATGTTTTCCTATAATGAATTCACTTAAACTATTATTATCTTCTGTTCTAGATTCTTTATTATAATAGTCATCTCTATATAAGAATCCTACTATATCAGCATCTTGTTCAATTGAACCTGATTCTCTTAAATCACTCATTATTGGTCTTTTATCTTCTCTAGATTCTACCGAACGAGAAAGTTGTGATAATGCTATGATAGGTACATTTAATTCTAAAGCTAATGTCTTTAAACTTCTTGATATATCTGAAACTTCTTGTTGTCTATTTGTACCATAGTTTTTACCACCAGAAATTAATTGTAAATAATCTATTACTACTAGAGCAAGTCCTTGTTCAGATGAAGCTAATCTTCTACATTTTGCTCTAATATCACCTATTGTTATACCTGATGTGTCATCTAATACTAAATTAGTTTGATTTAATTGAGCAATTGCTTCGCTTACTCTTTTCCAATCTTCATTCATTAGATTACCTGTTCTTAGTTTGTAAGCATCAATTTGTCCTTTTGATGAAATAATACGAGTTGCTAATTGTTCTGCAGGCATTTCTAAGTTAAATACAGCTACTGCTTTTTCTTGTGTTTGTGCAACATGAGTTGCAATATTTAGGGCAAAAGCTGTTTTACCCATAGCAGGTCTTGCGGCTATAATTATTAATTCACTACCATGTAATCCTGTAGTTAATTTATCTAAATCATATAAACCTGTAGATAATCCTGTTATAGTATTTTTATTTTCAGCTAAAAATTCTAAATTTGCTTCTGTTTTATTAAGAATATCTTTTATACTTCTAAATTCACTAGATTTTCTATTTTTTACAATATCTAGTATTTTCTTTTCTGAATTATCTAATACATCATTAATAGGTTCTTCAGTATTATAACCATCTGTAGCGATTTCTTCTGCTGTTTGGATTAGATTTCTTAATATTGAAGCATCTTCTACTGTTTTTATATAGAAATCTATATTTGTTGCTGTTGGAACGTAATCTACTATTTCAGTTAAGTATTCTACTCCACCAACCTCTGTTAATATTTTTTTCTTTTTTAATCTTGATGTTACTGTAGTAATATCTAGGGGGATTTGTTCTTCCATTAATTCTACCAATGTAGTAAATATCTTACTATTTTTATCACTATAAAAAGATTCAGCAGTTAAGTTTTCACTTGCTTTTTGTAGTGCATATTTTGATAAGAAACAAGCTCCTAAAACTGATTCTTCAGCTTCTAAATTATTAGGTAGTTGTTTTAATGGCATATTATCACCTCTACTTTACTAAATGTACTTTTACAGTTGCTATAACTTTTGGATATAATTCTATATCTACTTTATGAAACCCTAATGTAGATATAGAGTTATCTAATTTAATCATGTTTTTCTCTATTTTTATATTGTTTTTTGCTAGTTCATCTTTAATTTGTTTTGGACTTATACTTCCAAATACTTTGTCTCCTTGACCTGTTTTTACTTGGAATTCTAAAGTCATTTTATCTATTTTTTCTTTTAGAGCTAAAGCTTCTTCTTTAGCTTTTTTATCACTTTCTTTTTTCTCTTTTTGTTCTTTTTCTAATTGTCTTAAAGATTCAGTTGTCTTTAATACGGCATATCCTTTTTTTATAAGGAAATTTTCAGCGTATCCAGTTTTAACATCTTTAATGTCTCCCTTTTTACCTTGTCCTCTTAAATCTTTAATGAAAATTACTTCCATTATTTTACCTCCTCTTCAATTATTTCTTTTAACTTATCATGAACTTTACTTATTTTATCTTCATTAACAACTGCTGCTCCATGATAAGTATCTCCTCCTCCATTAAAATTTGATAATATTTTGTTTATATCAAAATTTCCTAAACTACGTGCACTTATACCTATTTGTGTTTTTGATATTTTTGATATAACGAATGATGCTTCTATATTATTAAAATATAATAAAGTATCTGCTGTTTTAGCAATATCTTCTCTGCGATATATAGTATATGGAGTTGCTTTAGTTATTGCTATCTTATTATCAATTATTTCTATATTAGTTAACATTTTTTCTCTTTCAATATACTCATTAATATCTTGTTTTAATAAGTATTGAACTTTTTGAGCACTTGCTCCTAAACATGATAAATAATATGCACAATAGTATGTTTCTTGTGTTGTTTTTAAAGTAAAGTTGTTTGTATCTAATACTATTCCTGCTAGTAAAACTGTAGAATAATATGGATCTAGTTCTACTTCATATGCTTCTAATAAATTAACAATCATCTCACAAGTACTTGATACTTCTGTATCTATAATTTCAACTGTATTTTTAATTGTAGTTGTTCCTTTATTATGATGATCTATTATCATTTTATTAGAAAATAACTTTAATGCATCTTCTGATTGTACTAGTTCTTTTTTATTTGTATCACATATTATTAATAAGTTTTTCTTTTTATTTTTATGTAAATTTTTTTCTATTTCTTCTTCTTTTACTATGTTTAAACATCCAGTTAATTCTTTTAATACTTTTTCTACTCCTAATTCATATTTCTTTTCTTCTATGATTATGAAGCAATTTTTATTCTTTTTAGATAATATTTCATATAGACCTATAGTACTTCCTAAAGCATCTAGATCTAAATTTTTATGAGCCATAAGAAAAATATTCTTTGCTTTTCTTATTTCTCTCATTATTTGTTTTTTATTCTCTACTATTCCCATCTTCATCCTCCATAGTCGTACTTCCTCAATATATATTTTACTATGTTTGTAGGAATATTACAAATAATTATAAATAAAAAAAGTAGTATTAAATACTACTTTGTATATGGTAAAACAGCAATAGCACGTGCTCTTTTAATTTCTTTAGCAATAACTCTTTGATGACGAGCGCATGTACCAGTGATTCTTCTTGGAACAATTCTTCCTCTTTCATTAATATATCTTCTTAAAGATTCAGGATCTTTATAATCAACTGTTTTTCCAGTACATAATTGACATACTTTTTTTCTTCTTCTATTGTTAAACTCTGCCATGATAACCTCCTTTTAAAATGGTAATTCATCATCGCTTATTTCTATATTTTGACCAAAGTCTGCAAAAGGATTAGTATCTACACTAGTACTTTTTGCAGCAGAATCATCAGTAAAATCATATGGTGTTGGTTCTGATGATGAACTATTATTTGATTGATTTGCATTATTAGAGTTTTTAGTTCCTAAAAATTCTACAGAATTTGCGATAACTTCAGTAACATATCTTTTTTGACCATTTTGATCATCATAATTTCTTACTTGAATTCTTCCTTCAACAGCAACTTGTGATCCTTTTGTTAAATAATTTTTAACATTTTCAGCTTGTTTATTCCATACAACAACTGGTATAAAATCAGCTTCACGTTCTCCACTTTGTCCTGTAAAAGCTCTATCAACAGCAATAGTAAAATTGCATACTGCTGAGTTATTTCCAGAAGTATATCTTAATTCTGGATCTCTAGTTAATCTTCCTATTAAAACTACTCTATTCATACAATACCTCTTTATTAATTATTTTCATTTACTCTTACTACTAAGTGACGAAGTAAGTTTTCATTAATTCTTACTACGTGGTCAAATTCATCGATAGCTTCTTTATTAGCTTCTACTTCAAATAAGAAGTAGTATCCTGATTTAAATTTCTTAATTTCATAAGCTAATTCTTTTTGACCCATTGCTTTTTCTGATAAGATTTTTGCTTTATTAGAAGTTAATACTTCTTTTAATTCTTCAGCTGTTTTATTAATTTCAGTTTCTTCCATATCAGGTCTAACAATAAATGTTATTTCGTAATTAGTCATGACTACACCTCCTTTTGGACTAATGGGTACTTGAAAGTACCAAGGAGTATTAAAATACTCGTATGTATTATAACAAAGTTAATATTAATTGTCTAGTTAAAAATTTGTATGTATTTTAAAAATTGTATGATAAAATTATTGTAGGTGATGTATATGAAAATAATTGAAAAGAAATGTCCTAATTGTGGAGCAGGATTATCATTTGGAGAGAATGATAAAAGTTGTAAATGTGAGTATTGTCATAGAGAATTTGAAATTGAAAGAGATGAAAAGAAAGAAAGTATAGATGCATATAACTTAATTGATCCAGAGACTGCAAAGACTGTTGCTAAAACTGGTATTGCTGTATTTGCTATTTCTTCTATAATTCCAATTATAGTATTCATTATTGTTTTGATTGGTTTTATATTTATAGGAGTTAATATTGCTAAAGATATTAATAAAGATCCTTTTAAAGACGATGATTCAAAAGTAGTAGAAACTGAAAAAGCTAAAGTTATTTCTAATATAAATGAATTAAATAATACTCAATTAAAACTACTTGATACTAATTGTTATAGTGTTACTAATACAAAAGGAGAATCTAGTACTAAATATAGTTATGATGATGAAGATGATGAGGTTATTAAACATATTCTTGCATATAAAGATAATTCAAATTATTTGTTTGTTGTAAGAAAAACTTTATTTATTAATTTCTTTAATAAGAGTGATAAAAAGACAGTTATTATTCCTGTTAAATATGAAAATGTTGTTAATACATTAGATCGTTTGAGTGATGAAAGTGAAAACATATTAGATGGATATAAGGTAGATGCTCCTAAGTATTATTTAAATGGTTCTAAGACTAGTTATCTTAGAGGAGGATATTCTGATTATAATAAATTCTATGCTGAGAAGATTACTCCTTTGAAGAATAATGGATATAAAATAACTGAAAAATAAAAATGAAGATTACTCTTCATTTTTTTTGTAATAAAATCCTACAAAATTTTGTCCTTTTTTATTATTGTTACCTTTAACAAACATAGTATGTGATGCATAACTATTATCATCTGCTGTATCTATAGGACTAAATTTTACTTCTTTTATATCAAATTGTTTTATTTGATTAATAATTGCTTGTTTCATATCTATATGAAAGCCATCTTCTTCTTTTATAATAGCATCATGCCATACTTCTTCATTTGTAGCCCATATAGGATATTTATCATATATATAATGTTCTTTATGAACAAATGATCCTATATATAGATATAAATCTTTTAATTTTGAATCAAAATTATCAATTAAAGTCATTATTAAATGTTTAGGTAATTCTCTATTTATATGGATTGTATTAGTATGACATAAGGCAGTTATTCCCTGTACTCTATCTTCTAAAATTAGTACTGGACAATCTGCTTGTCTATGTCCTACTACTACTCCTTCATATTTTCTTGATAGTACTAAAATGTCTCCATGTATTTCTTCATCAAAAAAGTCTTCTTTTTGCATATAACTATCATCTAATAATACATATTTATTATCTGGATAATCACCGTTATCTTGCATTTTTTGTTTTACTTCTATCATTTTTAGATAGTTAAAATTGAATTCTTTACCCATTTCCTTTCTAGTATTTAGAAAGGCATTTTCTATATACTTTTTTGATTTATTTGAGTAAAACTTTTCATTTTTACTAAATGTTCCTTGTTCATTATTTGCTTCAAAAATAATTATTTTTGATTCCATATTCTCTCCTATACATTAAATCTAAAATGACATATATCTCCATCTTGAACTATATAATCTTTTCCTTCTAATCTAAGTTTACCTGCTTCTTTTACTTTTAGTTCATCTCCATACTCTATTAAATCATCATATGAGATAACTTCTGCTTTTATAAATCCTTTTTCAAAATCTGTATGAATAACTCCAGCACATTTTTTAGCATTCATTCCTTCTTTAAATGTCCATGCTCTTACTTCATCTGGACCTACTGTAAAGAATGTTCTCAATCCTAATATTTTATATGTTGCTTGAACTAATTTATCTAAACCTGATGCATCTAATCCTAACATTTCAAGCATTTCTTTTTTTTCTGTTTCATCTAACTCTGATAAATCTTCTTCTACTTTTGCGCATAATACTACTACTTGAGATCCTTCTTTATCTGCATATTCTTTTACTTTTTTTACATATTCATTTTCTTCTTTACCTATTTCTTCTTCTGAAATATTAGCTAAGTATATTATTGGTTTTAATGTTAAAAATGAAAATGCCTTAATACTTAGTAATTCGTCTTCAGTGAAATCTACTTGTCTTAGAGCTTTTCCTTGTTCTAAAGCAGTTTTTGCTTTTTCTAAAGCTTCTACTTCAATTAGATCATTTTTATCTTTTGTAGTTCTTGCTTTCTTTCCAACTTTTTCTAATCTATTATTGACTATATCTAAGTCTGCTATTGCTAGTTCTAGATTTATTGTTTCAATGTCTCTTATTGGATCTATATTCCCTTCAACATGAATAATTTTTCCATTATCAAAGCATCTTACTACTTCTACTATCGCATCTGTTTCTCTTATATGAGATAAAAACTTATTACCAAGACCTTCTCCTTTTGATGCTCCTTTTACTAATCCAGCAATATCAGTAAATTCATATGCTGTTGGTATAAATTTCTTAGGATTATACATATCTCTTAATTTATACATTCTTTCATCATTTACTGTTACTACTCCTACGTTTGGTTCTATTGTAGCGAATGGGTAATTTTCTGCTAAAATCTTTTGATTTGTTATCGCATTGAATAAAGTTGATTTTCCTACATTAGGTAATCCTACAATTCCAGCTGTTAAACTCATAATATCCCTTCTTTCGTTTGTATTATATCAAATATTAATTCTTATTTAAAGAAGTTAAACCTTTTTTATAGATTTTAATAAGTAGTTTTGTTAAAATTAAAATGGAAGGTGATATATTTGAGATGTGTTGGTACTGTAGTACGTGGTATTCGTACTCCTATCATTAAAGAAAATGATGATTTAGAAAATATTGTTATTAATTCTTTAATGGATGCTAAAGAAAGTGAAGGTTTTGAATTTAGAGATCGTGATGTTGTTGCTATTACTGAGGCTGTTGTTGGGATTAGTCAAGGTAATTATTGTACTGTAGATGATATTGCTACTGATATTAAAGAGAGATTCAATAATCCTGAGAGTTTAGGTATTGTTTTTCCTATACTAAGTCGTAATAGATTTTCTTTAATATTAAAAGGTATTGCTAGAAGTACTAAAAAACTTTATGTTCAATTATCTTTTCCTAGTGATGAAGTTGGTAATGGTATTTTAGATGAAGAGAAATTTGATCATAGTGATTATAATTTAGGTAGTGTAATTACTGAAGATGAGTATTCTCAAACCTTTGGTGATTGGATTCATCCTTTTAC
This sequence comes from uncultured Bacillota bacterium, assembly GCA_947168485.1. Lineage (GTDB taxonomy): Bacteria > Bacillota_I > Bacilli_A > RF39 > UBA660 > RUG343. The sequence continues at coordinate 28,347 of CAMVLZ010000014.1, forward strand.
TGGAATTAATATGATTGATTTTTATAGAGATTTAATTAAAGAACAAGGATGTGAACCTGTATTTATATTAGCTAATAATGCTATGGAAATATTGAATTATACTAAAAATGTTATTAATTGTGATATTCATACTAGATTTAAAACTAAGAATATTCTTGAAAAGAATGGTGCTAAATGTATTGGTTTATTTGAAATTATGAATCACTCTGTTAATGGGTCTGGTTTTAATGAAAAGTATGGTTTGTTAGGATCAAATAAATCTACTGAAGAGAGATTAAAATTATTTCCTAAAGATGGACAAAAATTAGTAGATGGTATTCAATCTAAGTTAAAAGAATTAACTGGTAAGAATATTGAAGTAATGGTATATGGTGATGGTGCTTTTAAAGATCCTGTTGGTAAGATATGGGAATTAGCTGATCCTGTTGTTTCTCCTTTTTATACTAGTGGACTTGAAGGTACTCCTAATGAGATTAAATTAAAGTTTGTTTCTGATAATAAGTTTCCTGATCTTAAGGGTGAGGAATTAAAAACTGCTATTAAAGAAGAAATTAGAAAGAAAGCTGCTGATTTAAAGGGACAAATGATTACTCAAGGTACTACTCCTAGAAGATTAACTGATTTAATTGGTTCATTATGTGATCTTACTAGTGGTAGTGGAGATAAAGGTACTCCAGTAGTCTTTATACAAGGATATTTTGATAATTTAAGTGATGAATAAAAAAAAGAAAGGTTTAAACCTTTCTTTTATAATGTTGGATATACTCCTCCACCTATAGGTGCTCCAATTATATACCATCCTATAATTATTAATACCCATGTTAGAGCTATTATCAAGAAGTATGGACTTATCATACTTAATGATTTTCTTATAGTATATGGTTTTGATTTATCTAAGTTATAAATATTTAAATAACCTATATAAATAACAAATGAAGCAAGTAATGGTGTAATACCATTTGTCATAGATAGAGATGTTCTCATTACTATTTGTGCAAACTCTGGTGTAATATTTGATTGCATAAACATAGGTACAACTACTGGTGAAAATATCATCCATTTTTGAGTTGGACTTGTTAAGAATATATTAGAAACTGATATGAATAAAAGTGTTACTAATATTAGTGGTATTCCACTTAAATTCATTGTTTCTATTAAATTAGCAAACCAAGTAGTAATTAATAATCCTATATTTGTTTCTTTATAGATTGTAATAAATTGACTTACTACAAATATTAATAAGAATAAACTACCTAAATCTTTAAATTTAGATGCAGATTGTTCTATTATTTCTTTATCATTTTTAACAGTTTTTGCTCCTAAACCGTAAGCAATACCTGTAATTATAAAGAATAATGAAACACAATAAGTAAAACTATCTTGGAAGTATGCCTTTTCTCCAAATAACTGATCTACATAAATATTTGTTGAATTATCTAATAATAATCCTGAATAAGGTAGACCAGGTACTAATGCATATATATACATTAATATAAGTACTATTGAAACTACAAGGGCAAATCTTAGTCCTCTTTTTTCATTTCTTTCTCTTTCTATTTTCTTTTGTTCTTCTTCTTCATAATTAATTACTCTATATTGTTCAGTTTTAGCAAATTCTTCTTCTCTTTTATAATGACCAACTTTTGGTGCTATTAACTTTTCTATTATTATAGTACCGACTATCGTTATTATTATTGTTGCTACTACTAAGAATATTAAGTTAGAAGAAAGTGGTACATGGTAATTAGCATCTACTAAGTGAGAAGCTAACTCTGTATAATCTTTTAGAGCTATATCCATTGATCCTACAAAGAATGAAACTCCATATCCAAATGATACTCCACAGAATGTTGTTACTATTCCTAGTATTGGATTTCTTCCATTAATGAAGTAAATAAGTGCAAACATTGGAATTAGTATTGCATATCCTACTTCATTTATTAATGAAGAAATAGTTGCTATAAAAATAACTAATAATGTTAATACCCATTCTGGCATTTTCTTTAAATATTTTTTAGAAAATGTTTCTATTAATCCAGTACCTTCTGCTATTGATAAACCAATTAATGATATAAGTAATGTTCCTAATGGAGCAAAACTTAAGAAATTAGTCATTGCATTAGACATTAAACTCTTTATAGCGGTAAATGAAAATATTGATTCCATTGCTATAAGTACAGGTTCTAATGTTACTGCATTTTTATCTATAGTATTATATGTAGCAGATAATTCAATCTTGGCTAATATGCCACTAAATACAATTAATACAACTGTTAAGAATATAAATACTGTGATTGGATGAAAATAAAACTTTTTTAATTTTAATTTCTTTTTATCTTTCATTATTTTCCTCCTCTTCCACAATTTTCTTTAACTTTTTATTGAACTCTATTCTAGGAATTAGAACAGTTCTTCCACAGTTAATACATTTTATTTTTATATCGGCACCTGTTCTTGTTATTTCCCATAAATTTGTTCCACATGGATGAGGTTTTTTCATTATTACTTTAGTGCCAACCCCATAATTTAAAACTCTATTTTCCATTATGCACCTCAATTTGATTATAAGGAATCTTTACCTGTTCTTTTTCTAAACGTTTCTTTATTTCTTCTCTTAAGAATCTTTGTGTTTCATAATGTTTAGTTGGTTCTGTTTCAACAACGACTCTATATACTACTGAAGAATCTGATAAATCATTAACTCCTAATAATCTTAATTCTCCTGTTGCATTTGGTATTTTTCCTTTTAAATCTTCAATAATCTTATTAAATATCTTTTTAACTCTTTCATTATCTTCTTCATAGGCAACTGCTACATCAACTATTGCTAAAGAATCATTAATTGAATAATTAATAACTTTATCCATATATCTATTAGCAACTATATATGTTGATCCATTAAAATGTCTTATTCTTGTAGTTTTTAATCCTATAAATACTACTTCTCCTAAGAATCCATCTACTTCAATAGAGTCTCCTATTTCATAATTACCTTCACTTATAATAGAAAAACCTGCTATTAAATCTTTTGCCATATCTTGGAAAGCTAAACCAATTATTGCAGTTGTTATTCCTAATCCTGCTACTAATGATGTAACATTTATTCCAAAATTTGCTAATATAGCTAAGATTTCTATAATTACTATTATATATTTAATTATATTAATAATAAGTGTATTTATAGTTTTAATACGTTGTTTTCTTTGTTCAGACATTCTTTTATTAGCATGATGTGAAGCTTTTATTATTATATTCTTTATTATCTTATAAACTATAATTCCTATTACTATATATATAATAGGTTGAATTATTATTTTTAAATCTATATTATTTAACATTAGTTACCACTCTCATTCAAATTCATGATTTCTAATATTCTATTAAGATCATTAACATTAACAAATGAAATTTCTATCTTATTAGATTTAACTTTTACTTTAGTTCCTAATTTTTCATTTAAAGCTTCTTCTAAATATTTATATTCATTTGTATCTTTTTTCTTTGTTACTTTATTTCTTCTAGTAAAATCTTTTGAAGAAGAAGTCATATTTTCTAATTCATGAACACTTATTCCTTCTTTAACTATTTTATTAGCTAAGAATTCTTGTTGTTCTTTACTTTCTAGTTTAGATAATACTCTTGCATGAGCCATAGATAAATCTTTTGATTCAATCATACTTTGAATTGATGTTGGTAATGTTAATAATCCTAACATATTTGTTATATGTGATCTTGATTTACCTAATCTTTTAGCTAATTCTTCTTGTGTTAAATTTAAATTTTCTTGTAGTTTTTTATAAGCATTTGCTTCTTCTACAGCATTTAAATTTTCTCTTTGAAGATTTTCTAAAAGAGCAATCTCCATCATTTCTTGATCATTGAAATCTCTAATGATTGCTGGAATTTCTTCAAGTCCTGCTATTGTTGATGCTTTAACTCTTCTTTCTCCAGCAATTATTTCGTATCCTTTGATACCTTTTTTTACTATAATTGGTTGAATTACACCATGTTCTTTAATAGAAGCAGCTAATTCATTTAATGCTTCTTGATCAAATACTTTTCTAGGTTGATATGGATTAGCATGTAATTCATTTAATTTAATATTTTCAATAGCATCTTTTGGTGTTTCGTTTATAATTCTTTCTTCTACTTGTTCATAATTAATTGGTTCATTATTAAATAATTCTTCAAGACCTCTTCCTAGAGCTCTTCTTTTATTATCAGTTTCCATTTCTAGCAATCACTTCCTTAGCCAAATTTATATATGCTTCTGATCCTCTACTCTTTGGATCATATGCAATAATTGGTTCTCCATGAGATGGAGCCTCTGTTAGTCTTACTAATCTAGGAATTATTGTGTTATATACTTTTTCTTTAAAGAATTTTCTTATTTCTTCTACTACTTCAAATCCTAAATTAGTTCTAGAATCTAACATAGTTAATAGAACCCCTTCTATATTTAATGTTGGATTTAAATTCTTTTGAGCCAACATTATTGTTCTTAATAATTGAGTAATTCCTTCTAAAGCAAAGAATTCACATTGTACTGGAATAATTACTGAATTAGATGCTGTAAGAGCATTAGTAGTAATTACTCCTAATGATGGAGGACAATCTATAATAATATAATCATATTCATTCTCAATTGGAGATAAATATTTCTTTAATTGTTCTCCTTTAGAAAAGTTCTCTTCTTTTTTACTTCTTTCAATTAACTCTATATTTATTCCTGCTAAATTAATAGTAGCTGGTATTACTGATAAGTTCTTATATTTTGTTCTTATGATTGCTTCATTTATATTACAATCACCTATTAAAACATCATATATGCTCTTATCTATATCACCCTTGTTTATACCAACACCAGTTGTAGTATTTCCTTGAGGATCTAAATCTATTAATAAAACTCTTTTTCCAAGAGCTGCTAAAGATGCAGAAAGATTGATGCTAGTTGTTGTCTTTCCTACTCCACCTTTTTGATTTACTAAAGATATTGTCTTTCCCATCTTATCACCCATTTCTTAATTACTAATTTATTGTATCAAATATTGGGTTTTTTTTAAATGTTTTTAGAAAAAAAGTAGAAATTTCTTTCTACTATTATTTATCTATTTTAATTATAACTTGATATTTTTGTGGGAAGTCCATTTCTTCCATAGAAATACTTATTCCTTTTTCCTTTAAAGAATTAACTAACTCTTTAATATTATCTTTAGCTGTATCAACAGTAACTTCCTCATTAGGTTGTTCTTTTTGTTCTCCAATATCTATTTCATTTGGAAGATTAATTTCTGATAAATCAGGAGTCTTGAAATAATCTTCTACATTAGAAGTTTCATCATCTTCTGTAGTTTCAGCTGTTTTTACAATTGCTTCAGCTGGTGTTAAGAAGTTTCCTTCTTTTGGTTCTTGTTTAACTGTTGGTGTTGGTAAATTTAGTAAACTATCAAGTGATGAACCTCCAGTTGCTGGAACTGAATTAATATCTTGAGCATTATTCTTTATATCTTCTACATTAGGTGTTGTTCCAGTTAAAAATGTATGTGAACTATTATCTTCTTCATCTTCATTATCATCTATATTACTATAATCTAAGAATTTTTCTTCTCCACCTGGATTATTATCATCAAGTATTTTTACTTTTCCTACTTCTTCAGTTGGATCTTTTATTTCAGTAGTAGGTTTAAGTGGAGCATTATTGATAAAATTATTCAAAAAATTTTCAGGACCTTTACTTTCTGTTGCTGGTGGTGTACTAGGTTGGTCTACAGGTTGAGGTATATCTGTTGGACTAGGTACTTTTTCTTCTTTTTCTTTTCTTGGATATATTTTATCTATTTCTTTTTCTAAATCTCTAACATTAATTTTTTCACTTATTACTCTTTTTAACATTTCTGTTTGTTTTGCTGAATCCTCTATTCTTAATAGTGTTCTAGCGTGACGTTCAGAAATTTCTTCAGATAGAAGTGCTTTTTTTACATCATCATTTAATTGAAGTAATCTTAATTTATTTGCAACTGCTGATTGTGATTTACCCATAGTTTTAGCTAACTCTTCTTGTGTCATTTCATCTAACTCAAGAATTTTTTGGTATGTTTTAGCTTCTTCTATAGGATTAAGATTTTTTCTTTGTAAGTTTTCTAGTAGTGCAACTTTTGATGATTCTTTATCATCTAAATTATTAATAATTGCAGGTATAGTAGTTTTTCCTGCTAAAGCAGATGCTTTATATCTTCTTTCTCCAGCAATTATTTCATATTTACCATTAACTGATCGAACTATAATAGGTTGAATAACACCATGTTCTTTAATAGAAACAGCTAATTCTTTTAATGCTTGATCATCAAATACCTCTCTAGGTTGAAACTTATTAGGTATGATATCATTTAGGTTTAATTGTACTACTTCTTTTTTATCATCTTGATTCATAAGCATCCCTCTATTCTTTCCTATAATATATTATATATTATTTTTATATATCTTTCAATTAAAAAATAAAAACTCTTAATAAAGAGTTTTTATAATTCAACTATTTTAGCTTCATGATTTATATTTGGAAGTATTACTTCTAATAAATCTTTAGTTTTTATTTTTATATGACGTAGACTTGTTCCTGTATTACATGAGAAGTATTCTTCTTCTGTGATTGGTTTATCTATTACTACTTGAACTTTTCCTTCTACATCTTTTATAGAACATAATACACTTGCACTACCTGGAGTCACTCCAACTATATCTAATAAGTCATCTACACTAGCAAAAGATACTCGTGAGCATTCCATTTCTCTAGAGAAATCTTTTGTTACAAATGGTTTATCTGCTGGAAGTACTACTAGATAATATTGAGTCTTTTGTCTATTGCATACAAATACTGTTTTTCTTATTTCTGATCCTAATTTTTTATCTAGTTCTATGCAAGACTCCATAGTATTAGCTTCATCATTATCAATTCTTTCAAAATCAATATTTAATTCTTTTAACTTATTAAATATTAACTCTTCTACCTCATTTTCAAATTTTTCAGGTATCTCTTTTGTAATTTCACTTATGTACATAAATATCTCCTTTTTTATTTGATTATATACCTTTTTAATAAACAAAAAAAGAGAAAAATTAATTTTCTCTTTTTTGTTTTTTCTTACTTCAGTTGATGCTGGTAATGATGCTATTTTTATAGAATAAATAACCTTATTTTTCAATGTTTGTAATACTTATTAAACTTCTTTTACTCTTCTCAATAGGTAATTCAAATTTAATAATTTTTTCTATTTTATACTTTTTATTTAACTTTTCTTCTACTTCTTTAGTTAATTCAGAATCAATATCAGCTTTCATAGCAATAAGTTTTCCATTCTTTTTAACTAAATGCATTGTATAATCCATTAACTTTTCAATGTTAGCTACTGCTCTTGATGTAACTATATCAAATTTTTCATTATATTCTTCTGCTCTAATGTGAATAGTTCTTATTCCTTTTAATTGTAATTTATTTATTACTTCATCAAGAAACTTAAGTTTCTTTTCTCTAGCATCTACTAATACTATATCTAAATGTGGATAAAATATTTTCAATACAACTCCAGGGAAACCTGCTCCTGTACCAATATCACATAGAGTATTATAATCATTTAAATCTATTATTTTATTAATAGTTAGTGAATCATAAAAATGTTTTAAATATACTTCTTCTTTATCAGTAATTCTCGTTAAATTTATCTTAGAATTCCATTCTATCAATAGGTTAAAATACTCCTCTAGTTTTGATAATTGTTCTTTTGTAGCATTTATTCCTAACTTATTAAGTTCTTCTATAAATATTTTATCTGTCATTATATTTTCTCCTCAAATAAACCATTAATATAGATATATCAGCTGGATTTACTCCACTTATTCTTGATGCTTGTCCTAAAGATAAAGGTCTAATATCTTTAAGTTTTTCTCTTGCTTCACTAGCTAGATTTAATACATCATCATAATCTATATCTTCTGGAATACCCTTTGACTCTAAAGATAACATTTTTTCTGCTTCTTTATTTGCTTTTTTTATGTATCCTTCATATTTAACAATTATTTCAACTTCTTCTTTAACATCATTTGAATAATTTAATTCTATAAAGTTAGATAAATCATCTATTGATATTTCTGGTCTTTTTAAGAATTCATATAATGATATTCCTTCATTTAGAATTGATGTATCTAATTTTTTTAGAATTTCTTTTGTTTCTTTCTTAGGAGTTATTCTTGTTTCTTTTAATAAATTAGTTAATTCTTCAATATTATTCATTTTATCTTTAAATAATTTATATCTATCATCATCTATTAAACCAACTTCTCTACCATATTCAGTAAGACGAGAATCAGCATTATCATTTCTTAATAATAATCTATATTCTGCACGTGATGTTAATAATCTATAAGGATCTTTAATTCCTTTAGTAACTAAATCATCTATTAGTACTCCAATATATGATTCATTTCTTTTTAAAATTAAAGGTGCTTTTCCTTGTAATTTTTGATTTGCATTTATTCCAGCAATTAAACCTTGTCCTGCTGCTTCTTCATAACCAGATGTTCCATTTATTTGTCCTGCTGTAAATAGATTTTCTATTAATTTTGTTTCTAATGAAGGTTTTAATTGTTTTGAATCAATTGCATCATACTCTATAGCATAAGCATATTTTAATATTTTAGCATTTTCTAAACCTTCTAATGAATGAACTAATTCATCTTGTACATAATAAGGCATACTAGTTGAAAATCCTTGTATATATATAGTATTTCCATACTCAGGATCTGATTCTACATTACTTTCAGGTTCTAAGAACAATTGATGTCTTTCTTTATCAGAGAATCTTACTACCTTGTCTTCTATTGATGGGCAATATCTTGGCCCTACTCCTTGAACATATCCTCCGTACATAGATGATTCTTGTAGATGATCATTTATTATTTTATGTGTTTTATCATTTGTATAAATTAAATGACATGGTACTTGGTTGTCTACATCATAAAATGTTTTATTGTCAAAAGAGAATGTTCTTATTACGTTGTCTCCTGGTTCTAACCTAGTCTTATCATAATCGATAGAATGTTTGTCTATTCTTGGAGGTGTTCCTGTTTTTAGTCTTAGAATATTGAATCCTAAATCTTTTAATTTATCTGATAAGTGATTAGATCTTTTTTCTCCATGTGGTCCTGAAGGAGTTCTATCTTTTCCATTTAATATATCTGCTTTTAGATATGTACCTGTAGTTAATATTACTGCTTTTGATGAAATCTTCTCATTATTTTCTAGTACTATTCCTTTAATAGTATCATTTTCTACTATTAAGTCTTCTACCATAGCTTCTTTAATAGTTAGATTTTTTTCTTGATTTAGAGTTTTCAACATTTCTTGTGGATAAATATTTTTATCTTCTTGAGCACGTAATGCTTGTACTGCTGGTCCTTTTTTAGTATTTAGCATTTTCATTTGGATACATGCTTTATCTGCATTTTTACCCATTTCTCCACCTAAGGCATCTATTTCTCTAACAACTATACCTTTAGCTGGACCTCCAATAGAAGGATTACAAGGCATATCAGCAACATTTTTAATATTACCTGTTACTAAAAGTGTTTTATTACCTAATCTAGAACTAGATAGAGCAGCTTCACATCCAGCATGTCCTCCTCCAACTACAATTATGTCATATTCCATACAAATCACCTATGTCCCTTTTTCCGTATGTATTATAGCAAAATTTCATATATTTAACAACATTTATGATATTATATATTTAAGGTGATATTTATGATACAAATTATTGACTATATATCAGGTGAACAACAACTATTTATTTATATTTTTTCTTTAATGTTTGCTTTTTGTTTTTTAAGTTATACATTAGTTGCTTTAGGTAATAATTATAATTTTAAAATTACTTCTACATTAATATCTATTTGTTTAATTATTCTCGTTTGTAACACTTTCATATGTTTTAGTGATTATTATAACTTCATTTTTAATTATAACTCTGTAGAAATTAAAATACCTATATTATTTTATTTATCTATAATATTCTTAATATTTTGTCTATTAATAGATATTCTTTCTATAGTTTATGTATTTATTAAAAATAGAATTGGTAAAGAGATTTTTGCATCTATTATATTTATGATGACTAGTTTTACTTTTTATATGCAAAAAGTTTATGATAAAGAGTCTTTTAATAGAATATTTGAGAATTATTCAATTAAAGATAGTAAATCTATTCTTATAAATAATATTTATCATTATTGGTATATTCTAGTTATTGGTATTATTATAACTATCATTTATCTAATTATATGTAGAAAAAAATATAAAAAAGAGAAGTCTAATTAGACTTCTTTTATTTTCCTACACAGAAATTTTTAAATAGATTATCTATTATTTCATCTGAGTATGTTTCTCCTATGATTTCTCCTAAAGTATCAAAAGCATCTTTTAAATCTATTTCTACCATATCAATTGGCATC
>CAMVLZ010000015.1 GCA_947168485.1 uncultured Bacillota bacterium
GATCAAGATATGGTAATAGTCAATTAGTATGGCTTAATGATAATTTTAGGGCTGTTAAAGGTGTTGTAATGAGAAAGGGATTTGCTACATCAACTCAGGGGATGGAAATGATTAATAATAAAGTTATCTATGCTCAAAGTATATTACAATATAGAAGTTCAGTTACTTCTTATAAAAGATCAGGTAAAAAGATTAAGGGAACTTTATTAGGAGTTCATGGGGAATTAGAAGGTGTTGTTCAATATAAAGGTGATTTATATGGATTAACATATGATAAGAGAGGAAAGAATAAAACTTTGATATATAAGATTGATAAAAGTTGTTATTAAGGAGTGAGATAATGATACTAGTTACTTGTACTGATCCTGGTATTATACAATTCGTAAAAATACTTAAAACTATATTTCAAATGATTCAAATACTTGGACCAATTTTAGCAATGGTATCTTTAGCGATATTATTCCTTAAAATGATTGGTCATTCAAATGAGAAAGAATATCTTTTATATAAAAAGCATATTAAAAATTGTATAATTGCTTTAGTTATTACTTTCTTTTTACCGGTATTCGTAACTTTAGTTATGAGTGCTACATTTATGGAAGATTCTTTTGAAGTGTCAGCTTGTTGGGATGCTGCTGATAAGGTTAGTTTATCTGGAACGGGAACATATCAGGAACCTACTATTAGAAAAAATACTACAGGATCTTATATAATTAATCCTAGTGATTATACTGGTAGTGGCATTGATACTAATCCTAATTCTACAGGTGATGATACAGTTAGTATTGATAATAGTAATGTTAGTAATTTAAATTTAAAGATTGCTGAAATTGCTAAAAATCATGCTTGGCCATTACATACTTCTAAGAAAGTTTATAAAAAGAAATATTATGGTAAAAAGCATTCAGCTGATTGTGGAGAATTTGTTGAAATGGTTGTTCAAACTGCTACTAAGAAAGATGTACCTAATTTTTTAAATACTATGTTGAAATATAAAAAATCTGGATCTAATCCATCTAAATTAAATTCTGTTATAAAGAAATATGGATTTACAGCTTACGCTTATAATGGAAAAGTTAGTTCTTTACAACCTGGTGATATATTGACTTATAAAAAGAGTGGTTATACTGGTAATGGTAAAGGTCAACATATTATGGTATATATAGGACCTACTTCAAATAATAAATATTTATTTGCTGAAGCTAGTCATCCTAAGCACTATTATGGACATTTAACTACTAAGAAGGCTAATGCTGATCAATTAAATCATAAAAAATATGCATATTATTATGTAATTCGTGGTAATAATTAATTTAAATATAGGAGTGAAATTATGATACTAACTGTTTGTACTGATCCTGGTATTATACAATTTGTTAAGATATTTAAAATAATATTTCAAATGATCCAAATACTTGGACCAATTTTAGCAATGCTTTCTTTAGCAATATTATTCTTTAAAATGATTGCTCACTCAAATGAAAAAGAATATCTTTTGTATAAAAAGCAAATTAAAAATTGTATAATTGCGTTAGTTATTACTTTCTTTTTACCTGTATTTGTTAATCTAGTAATGAGTGCTACATTTATGACAGATACATTTGAGGTTTCTGCTTGTTGGAAAGATGTTGAAAAAGAGAGTTATTCTGGAGTAGGAACATATTTAGAATCTCCTAATACTAGAGGTAGTTCTGGATCATACATAATTAATCCTGATGAATATACTGGTGAAGGTACTGATGGTAATCCTAATGGTGATGGTGGTAGTATATCTGCTAATAGTAATGATTTATTTAGTGCTTGTGAAGAACAAGCTGAGTGGATGAAGAATTATAAATATGAATATGAAAGAAATCCTACTGTTGAAAAGTCTAAAAAGAAGGGTACTTGTGTAACTTATGTTGCTTGTGTTTTACAAAGAATTGGTGCCTTGAAATCAGGGAAGATGATATGGCATAATGGTAGTGGATATGGAACTGGTAAAGTTTTTGGTACTACAAGTTCTATGAAGGTTATATATATGAATAATAAATCACTTGGATCTTTGAAATCAGAGTTGCAAGCTGGTGATATAATAATGGTAGATGATAATAAGAGTGGAAAAAAAGGTAATGGTGGTCATATCTTTATCTTTGCTGGAGATTGGAATAGTAAGGGTAATCCAATGATTTATGATAATCATTCTGCTGAAAATGTAAAAAAAGGAAAGAGCGCTAAACATCAATATAGTAAAAAACGTAAAGTTTTAGCAGTCGTTCGTCTATCAAAATAGTGTTAAGGATGTGATATTATGCTAATTATGGATACAGTATGTTCTGATCCTGGGATAATACAATTTGTTAAAATACTTAAAACTATATTTCAAATGATTCAAATCATTGGACCAATATTAGCTATAGTTTCTTTAGGAATAATTTTCTTAAAAAATGTTAGTGCTGGTGATAGTAAAGATTTTGAAAAGAATAAGAGTAGAATTAAAAATAGTTTAGTGGCTTTAGTTATAACTTTCTTTTTACCAATATTTGTTAATTTAGTTATGAGTTTCACTTTTATGAGTAATACTTTTGAGGTATCTTCATGTTGGAAGAAAGCTGATGCTTATAAGTTTAGTACTGGTAGTTATAAAGCTGATAAAAATAATAAGAAAAAGAGTGAAACTTTTATAATAGATTCATCTAAATATACTGGTATAGATGGAGATCCTAATGAGGGATTACGTAATAATACTTTTGGTAATGAAGTTAATTCAGCTGCTTCTTCTAGCTTAAAAGATGCTTTAGCATCATTAGCGTTAGCTCAACAAAATGATCCTTCTCATAAGGGTGGAAGAAAATACTGGAAATATATGGGATTTAATGGACGTGTTGCTTGGTGTGCTTGCTTTGTATCATGGTGTGTACATCATGCTGAGTATAATGGTCAAAAAGTATCTAGTGTACTTAATTATAAGAGTGCTGGAGTTGCTGGATGGATTGGACATTGTAAGAGTAGTAAAAAAACTACATATCATAGTGGTAATAGTTATACTCCTCAAAGAGGTGATATTGTATTCTTCGATTGGGATGGAGGAGGAGCTGATCATATAGGTATTGTTTATAAGACTAGTTCTTCTACTGTATATACTATTGAAGGTAATACTAGTGATAGTGTTCATACTAGACAATATTCTAAAAATAGTAGAAATCTATATGGATATTGTTCTTGGTAGGAGGTTGTTATGAAGAAAAAGGTGGTTTTATTAATAATTATTGGCTTATTCTTAACAGGATGTAGTAATGAATATAATCTTTCTATTGAGGGAGATAATATTAATGAAGAGATAGTATCAACAATACCTAATAGTGATATACATGTTCAAACTGAAGAAGAAATTGCTGCTGGAATAGAGTCTGATGATCAGATTACTCCATTTATAAATAATGATCAATATCCATTTATTAATAATACAAAGGATAAATATATTAAAAATGTTTCTAAAGATGGAAATAATACTATTGTTAAATTAAAATATCAATATACTTTAGATAATTTTAAGAAGAGTAGAGTATATAATGAGTGTTTTGAAAAGAGTCAAATATTAAGAGAAGATGGATATATTAGATTATCTTTTGTTGGAGAATTTAATTGTTTATATGGAGATAATTTAAATATAAATATTAAAACTGATCGAGAGGTTGTTAATGATACAGCTGATGATGTTGATAATAATGTTTATCAATGGAATATTAATGAATCTAATCAGAATAAAGTTAATATTCAAATGATTTTAAAAGATGATATTACTACTAGTAATAGTGGAGATTCTCTTACGTTGTTTTTTATAATTATTTTGATTATATTTATAATAATAGATGTTTATATTATTTTTAAGAAGAAGGTGGAAGAATGATATTACTTAGTTGCTCTGATCATGGTATAGCTATATTTGCTAAGATATTGAGAACTATTTTTGATATGGTTTTAATTATTGGACCTCCATTATTGATGGTTTCATTAGGGTTTTTATTTTTAAAAATTATGACTTCTGCTGATTTGGATGAAAAGGGTATTTATAAAAAGAGAATTAAAAATAGTGTGTTATCTTTAGTAATAGTAGTTTTTTTACCTATATTTGTTAATTTAGTTATGCAATCTACTTTTATGAATGATACATTTGAGGTTGCTACATGTTTTAATGAGGCTAAAAGTGTTGTTTTTTCTACTAAAAATACTGATTATATAAAAGATAAAGATGTTAATAAGAATAAAACTGATTCATATATTATTGATCCTAATAAATATAAGGGTACTGATGGTGATCCTAATGCTGATTTAAGGAATCAATATGGTAATAATGACAGTGAACCTACTGAGATAAGTAATGGAAATGTTGATTTAAGTACTAGACAAGGACAAATTCAAGGGGCTATTAACTGGGCAGTTAATATTGCTAATGATAATTCGTTTGCATATGGACCTAAACCTTATGCTTCTCGTGGTGGTTGTTATTTCTGTGGTACAAATGGTGGAAAAGCTAAAGCTGCAAGAGGTCATTCTGATGCTACACCTCCTAAAGGAAAAAGTTGGGATAAGACTTATGTATGTATGACATTTGTTAATGCTGCATATGCTCATGGGGCTAAAGATCCTATTTTCTTGAAATATTGTAAGAAAGGTGGATCTGCATTAGATGGAAATGCTAGAAAGGCTCCAACATTAAAGGCTCTTGGAAATCGAGTAAAAGATGTTGGTAAACCTGCATATGAAGATTTAGAACCTGGAGATATAATGTTTATTACTGGTGTACATGTTGCTATGTATATTGGTAAAGGAAAATATGTAGAAGCTTCTGGTTATGGATGGGCTGATAAGTCTATTGCTGTTAAAAAGCTTAGTAAGAGGACATATTCTTCATACTCATTTGTGTTGAGATATCAAGGTCATTAGAAAAGTAATTTTAATTACTTTTCTTTTATTATTATTTTTGTTATAATTATTTAGAAATACTAGGAGATTAATATGAAGAAGAGAAAAAGAAAAGCAAAAAGACCTTTTAAAAAAGGAGAACTTATATTTAATATTATTAGTTTAATTCTTTTAATAGCTGTTGGTTGCTATTATGAGGTTAAATGCTATAAAGCTTATGATAGACAATTTAATAGTGAGGATATGGCTGTAGGTACTTTAAGTGGAGTAATTATCAATAATAATAAACTTACTACTAATGGTAAAGGATTATATATGGATACTGATGGTTATTATTTTAAAGGTAATGTTGCTGATAACTATGTTAAGTATGGTAATAGATTATTTAGAGTAATAAGAGTTTATGAAGATGGTAGTGTTAAAGTTATTAGTGATGATGTTAATGCTAGTTTTATGAATGGAGAAGCTGAATATTTAACTGGTAATGTTAGAACTTTCTTAAATAAAACAGAAAATAATATTGATGCTAAAGATGGTAGTGGTGTTTATTATGATACTCTTCCTTATCCTGATAAGTTTATTAAGAAAACTAAATATCGTATTGATAAAATTGGAAATGATAAGGTAGAAGAAGGAAAAGATTCTTATAAAGATTATGTTACTTCTTTAGGAATTGATGATTATGTTAAAGCTGGTGGAAAGAATAGTTATTTAAATATTAATAAGTACTATTATATTATTGGTACTAATGATAAAGATAAGTTATTATATGTAGATGAAGAGGGTACTGTAAATGGTGCTACATCTACTGAGTCTTATGGTGTTAGATCAGTTATTACATTTAAGAAAAATGTTCATATTACTAAGGGTAATGGTGATATGAATGATCCATATGTTATTAAACAAGAAAAGAATACTAACTATGTTGGTGGATATGTTAAATTAGGTAATGATATGTGGAAAGTATTTGGGGATAAGAATAATAAATTAAGATTAGTATATAATGGTTATATTAAAGAGAATAATCAATTTGTTCTTATGGAGTTTTCTGATGAATCTAATGTATTTAATACTTTAGATTATGGAAGTGTTAGTAGATATCTAAATACTGATTTTTATAATACTAGGACTTATTATAAACTTTTATATAATCAATATAATTATATTGGTAAATTAACTTATCAAAATAAATATAAATATAAAAATATATTTACTGATAAGATTGCTACTAGAGTAGGATTATTAAATATATTTGATTATAATAATACTTCTGTTTTAGATGATTATTATTTAGTTAATTCAAATGATGCTGATACATTATATGTATATCATAATAATGGTAGTATAGAAGAGGCCAGTTATAGTGATGCTAGATATTTAGTACCAACTATAGTTATTAGTAAACAAGCAATTAATAGAGGTAGTGGATCAGAAGAAGATCCTTATATGGTGTAATATGATTAAGAAGAAAAAGAAGAAATTAAAATTTAAATTTAAGAAATTCACAGTATTTGTATTATTTCTTGATATAGCTTGTATTGCTTTATTAATACTAATACATACTGATAAATTTATGAATTTCTTTATTACTACAGCAATGACTACTAAGTCTCATGCATATTTAGCTAGAACTTTATATGATGATGAAACTATTAATGCGGTACTTGCTAAGAATTATATTGAAGAATCTCATGAAGAGATTAATTTAGATGATGTTACTATTAATAATGAAAATATGTTTAAGAAGAAATATTCATCTAAATATGAAAGAGAATTGTTTACTAAAAATGCTGGAAATGATGTATATAAGATAATTAGATTAGAAGAGAAATCTTTTAAGGGATATGTTATAGGTGTTTATGATCCGTCTGATGTAGAATTAGCTGTTTCTTCTAGACTTGGTGTTATGGGAGAAAGTGTTAATACTATGGTTAAGAATAACAATGCTTTAGTTGGCGTTAATGGTGGTGGATTTAGAGATGTTGATGGATGGGGTAATGGTTCATTCCCTCATGGTAATATTATTCAAGATGGAAAACTTGTTTGGAAGAATGATAGAGGTTCTGGTGAACTTATTGGATTTACTAAAGATCATAAATTATATTTAACATCTGAAACACCTGAAAAAGCTATTGAACATGGTATGATGGATGCTGTTGAGTTTGGTCCTAACTTAATTGTTAATGGTAAACCTTTAACTGTCCATGGAGATGGAGGTTGGGGAATTGCTCCTCGTACCGTTATTGGTCAAAGAAAAGATGGAGTTGTTATTATTCTTAGTATAGAAGGTAGATTACCTGGATATGCACTAGGTGCTACTATGAATGATTTAATAACAATATTAAAACGTTATAAAGTATATAATGCTGCTAATTTAGATGGTGGAGCTTCTTCTACTATGAGTTTAGAAGGAGAATTATATAATAGACCTTCTGCTGGTGGAGAATATGGTGGTAGAACTGTATCTAATGCTTGGATTGTTACAAATAAACAAAATAAACCAGCAAAGGCTCCTGTAAAAAAATATTAAAAAGTATATAGTAATTTATATACTTTTTTTGTATAATCATAATAGGTGATAATATGAAATTTATAAAGAATGAATTAAAAAAATTAAATAAAAATTATACTAACTTTTTTAATAATTTTAAAATTACTAATATTCTTATTATATTATTGACTTTATATGCTATTATTATTAATTTTGGAGATTATTATTTTATACCACTTTCTATATTAATAATGTTACCTATTATTTTTTATGCAGAATATTCTCATAAAAAATTAGCTTATTTAATAGGAGTTATACTTGGTATATTATTTGGAATACTTTTATCAGGAAAACCTCCTATACATTTAGTATTAATATATATTGGATTAATATTAGTATTTACAGTATTTGATTTCTATATTGTTATTAAAAGGGAGAAGAGTATTCCTAAATACTTATGTAAATTATTTGAGAGTTTATTACAAGTATATATTATTTCTTATATATTGATGTTTGGAGTTACTTCTTTATTTCTATTAACTGATTTTATGATATTTGGTAGTAAATTAACTGAATATATATATATTTGTTTCTATTTAGTTGGAGGATTATATGTACTTCCTTCTACTATTATGAGTGTTGTTTATAGTGATGATAAAGTATCTAAGATTAGTGATATCTTAATAAGTAAAGTATTAATGATAATAATGGATTTATACTTTGTAATAGTATTAATATATGTACTAAAAGGTTTAATTGTATTTAAATATTCTATATATGAAGTACATATTATTATAGGATTCTTATTTATGATGTTTTTACCTCTTAGTATTATGGCTAGTAATTATGAGGGGTTATTTTATAAGATTAATAGTAAATATTTAAAATATGTATTTATTGTTCCTTTATTATTACAAATTTATACTGTATTTAATCAAATAAGTACTTATGGATTTACTATTATGAGATATATTGGATTAATGTTTATAATATTTGAAGTAGTTACTTTAGGATTATTAATCTATAAAGATAATAAATATATAATTGATTCTTTATTAGTTTTATGTACATTACTAATTGTTACATTCATAATACCTGGATGTAATATTAGAGATGTAGTATTATCTTCTCAAGTTAATAGATTAACTAAGTTATATCCTGTAAATTTAGATTATAATTCTTTAAGTAAATCTGATAAGAAAGAGATTAATGATATTTATAATTATATTATTGGTTTAGATAGAAATTCTAAAGATAAGATTCCTGATTATATAGATAAATCTAATTTTAAAGATTATGATGTATATGAATCTGATAATAATTATTTCCACTTTAGTATATATAATAAGAAAGAATTAGTTAATGTTGATAAATATAAATTAATTGAATTTGTATCTAATGATGGTAAAGGTAATACTATTAAACTTGGAAATTATAATTGTGATTTTTCTGATTATTTAGAAGTTGCTGATGAATTAAGGGATGAAGTAGAATTAGAAAAATATGTAGGAGAAAATGATCTTATTCATTTAGATACTAATACTGATTTCTATATTACTCATATTTCTGGTGAAGTTAAAGAAGATGGATATGAAATGGGTTATGTAGAAGGAATATTACTTTACAAATAGAATTAAAACTCTAAGTAATTAGAGTTTTTTCTTTTTATTAAACGTGATATAATTATAATTGGAGGATGTTGATTATGAAGAAAATTATGGATGGAAATGAAGCTTGTGCTTATGTATCATATAACTTTACTGAGGTAGCTGGAATATATCCAATTACACCAGCTTCACCTATGGCTGAAGTTACTGATAAATGGAGTGGAGAAAACAAGCTTAATTATTTTGGTACAAAACCAAGAGTTATTGAAATGGAATCAGAAGCTGGAGCTGCTGGTATGGTTCATGGATCATTAAGAGCAGGAGCATTAACAACTACTTATACAGCTTCACAAGGATTGTTATTGATGATTCCTAATATGTATAAGATTGCTGGAGAGTTATTACCAGGAGTAATTAATGTTTCAGCAAGATCTTTAGCGTCTCACGCTTTATCAATATTTGGAGATCATCAAGATATTTATGCTGTAAGACAAACTGGATTTGCTATGTTAGCTGAAAGTTCTGTTCAACAAGTAATGGATTTAACTGGAGTAGCTCATTTAGCTGCTATTAAAGGAAGTGTACCGTTTGTAAATTTCTTCGATGGATTTAGAACATCACATGAAATTAATAAAGTTGAATTAATAGATACTGAAAAATTAAAGAAGTTAATTGATAAAAATGCATTAGCTGATTTTAGAAGTAGAGGATTAAATCCTAATAAACCTAGAATATATGGTACTAATCAAGGAGAAGATATTTATTTCCAACAAGTAGAAGTAAGAAATCCTTATTATGATAAGATACCTGATATAGTTAATGATTATATGAAACAAATTAATAAGATTACTGGAAGAGATTATGAACCATTTAATTATTATGGAAGTCCTGTTGCAAATAAAGTAATTGTAGCGATGGGTTCTGTTTGTGAAACTATTAAAGAAGTAGTAGATTATCTAAATAAAAAGAAGGGTGAAAATGTTGGTTTAATAGAAGTACATTTATATAGACCATTTAGTGAAAAGTACTTCTTAAAAGCATTACCTAAAACAGTTAAAAAGATTGCAGTACTTGATCGTACTAAAGAAGCTGGATCTTTAGGTGAACCATTATATTTAGATGTTCAAAATATAGTTAGAAATGTAGATAGAAAAGTAAATGTATATGGAGGAAGATATGGTTTATCTTCTAAGAATACAACTCCTGCGATGATTAAAGGGGTATATGACTTTTTAGATACTAGGGAAGTTCATCATAACTTTACTGTAGGTATTGAAGATGATATTACTCATTTATCTATTAATTATGATGAGAATTTTGTTATTGATAATGATAATGCTGAATTCTTAATATATGGTTATGGATCAGATGGTATGATTAGTGCTTCTAAAGATATATTAAAGATAACTGGTGATAATACTAATGCTTATGTACAAGGATATTTTAGATATGATTCTCGTAAGAGTGGTGGTAAAACTATATCTAATTTAAGATTTGGTAAGAAGCCAATTAGTGCTAGTTACTATGTAACTCAACCATCAGTAGTTGTTTGTACTAAAGATTCTTATATTAATAAATTAAGAATGTTAGATACTATTAAAAAAGATGGTATGTTTATTGTTAATACTAATATGACTGGTGATGAGTTATTAAAGACTATGTCTAGTCATGATAAGAATATTTTAAAGAATAAGAATATTAAATTATACATAGTTGATGGACAAAAGATTTCTGATGAAGCAGGTATACCTGGTAAGATAAGTACTATTATGGAAGTTATTATCTTCAAATTAGGAAAAATTGTTCCATTTGATTTTGCAATTAATAAGATTAAAGAAAATTTAAAAGTTAAATTTGGTAATAAGGGTGGAAATGTTGTCGAGAAGAATTTAAAAGCTATTGATTCTGCTTTAGATTCTTTAGTACAAGTAAAAATACCTTATGCTGATTTTGTAGATGAGATTCCTAGAAATAAAACAGTGTTTGAAACTATTAATGATTTAGAAGGAGAAACTTTACCTGTAAGTAGTTTTATTAAGAATGCTGATGGTGGAGTAGATCCTAATACTTCTAGATTAGATAAACCTAATACTGCTGATATGAGTCCAAGTTATTGTGCTGATAACTGTCTACAATGTAATTTATGTTCTCTAGTATGTCCACATGGAGCTATTAGACCTTTCTTATTAAATGAAAAAGAAGTTATGGATGCTCCTGTTGAAGTAGTTAGAAACTTACGTGATATTAAGATTGGTGATGAGACATATAAGTTTATTATTGGTATAAGTTTAGCTGATTGTACTGGTTGTGGATCTTGTGTAGAAGTTTGTCCTGGTAAAGCTGGTGCTAAAGCTCTTGTTATGAAGATGAAGAAGGAACTAATTGAAGATAAGAAGAGAGAAGAAGCTAATTACTTATATGATGAAGTTAGTGATAAAGAAAATGTTATGAGTACTAATACAGTTAAAGGTAGTCAATTTGTAAGACCTAAGTTCCAATATAGTGGAGCTTGTGCTGGATGTGGTGAAACTCCTTATATTAAATTAGTTACTCAATTATTTGGAAAGAATATGGTAGTTGCTAATGCTACTGGATGTTCTTCTATTTATGGAGCATCAGTTCCATCTATGCCATATAATATTCCATGGGCTAACTCTTTATTTGAAGATAATGCTGAATATGGATATGGTATGAAGATAGCTGATAATGCTTATAAAGATAGAATTAAAGCTCTTATTACTAATAATTTAGATTTAGTTAGAAAGAGTGAAAAAGCTATTTATAAAGATTATGTTAATGAAATAACTGAAGATAGTGCGAATGCATTATTAGAAGTTATTGATGAGACTAAGATAGATGGATTAAAAGAATTAAAAGATTATATTGCTCCTCGTAGTTTCTGGATGATTGGTGGAGATGGATGGGCTTATGATATTGGATATAATGGAATAGATCATGTTCTATCTAATAGAGAAAATGTTAATATTTTAGTTCTTGATACTGAAGTATATTCAAATACTGGTGGACAAGCATCTAAATCTACTAGAGTAGGTGCTATTGCGAAGTTTGCTTCTACTGGTAAATTATCTCAAAAGAAAGATTTAGCTAGAATGGCACTTAATTATTCTCATGTATATGTTGGTACAATCTCACTAGGAGCTAATCCAAATCATGCAATTAAAGTGTTAAAAGAAGCTGAGGCTTATGATGGACCAAGTATTATCATTGCATATTGTCCATGTATAGCTCAAGGAATAATCAAAGGAATGAAATCATCAATCAGTGAAGAAAAGAATGCTACTGAATCTGGTTACTTCCCATTATTCCATTACAATCCTGTAACAAAAGAATTTAGTACTGATTCTAAAGCAGATTTCTCTAAATATAAAGAATTCTTATTAGGAGAAAATAGATATTTAACTTTAACTAAGATTAATAAAAATAGTGATGAAATGTTTAAGACAAATGAAGATAATGCTAAAGGTAGATTTGATTATTATGAATCATTAGTTAAGGAAGAAGAAAAAGATGTCTAAATGATATCTTTTTTTGTTATAATTAGATTGAGGTGATAATATGAATATTATCAGAATAGTAGATGTAGTATTTATAATTTGTTTATTGATAGTTGGAATAGAAACAATGATCAAATTTAGAAAGAATAAAAATAATTTAACTGAAAAAGTAAAAGATCAATTAATTATGAGAATTAATATTATTACAGGTTTATCTATAATATTATTTATATTAAATTTTCTTATGATTTTATTTAAATAAAAGGTGTAATATGAATGTGATTTTTTTAGATTTTGATGGAGTATTAAATACAATACATTATGATTCTATGGAAGATATTGAAAGAAGAATAAAAATACTTGGAGATATTTGTAAAGAATATGATGCGAAAGTAGTAATTGAAGCTTCTATGAAAGATGCTATAGATGAAGAGACTGGATATATCTATAGTGATTGGGTAAGAGGTATTTTTGACTTGTTTGTTAAATATGGAATTGATTGCATAGGTAGAACTCCTAATGTTGAGAAAAAACAATCAAATGATTCATATATTCCTATGTGGAAAGAAGATGAGATAAGATTATATCTATATAGACATCCTGAAATAGATCATTATTGTGTTATAGATGATGACGATACTATTAATATGTTGAAATGGGAAAGATCTGATTTAGATAAAGTAAGACATCATTTAGTAACAACTAAATATTACTCAGATAATCCAGAGGAAGAAGGATTATTAGAATGTCATAAAAAAGAAGTAGGAAAGATGTTAAAGAAAGATAATGAGATCAAAAGATTAATAGTAAAACGAGATAGAATTAAGAGATAATTGACATTTTTTGTATTTTGTGGTATAATATGTCTTGTATTTAGGGAGTAGTTCTGAAATATTCTTAATTCGTCAGCCGAGTTATTATGACTCCGGATTAAGAGATATATTAATAATATATTGAACAAGACTTTATACATTATTATTTAGTGTACAAAGTCTTGTTTTTTTGTACATTAAAATTAAGGAGGAATAAAAATGAAAATAAGTGAAGCAAGTTATTGGAAAGAAGAAGATTTTAATCAAACTTTAGGTGAATTTCCTGAAGAAAAAACTTCTTTACCTGAAGAAGGAGATTTATTTGTTATTGATTATGATTCATTAAGAGAAAGTGTTTATGATTCTAGTAAAAGAGATGTTGGATCACGTAGAGTTATTATCTCTTCACCTACTATAACAGTAGTAGAATATTTAGGAGATGGGCTATATAAAGATTTAGTTACTGGATTTATCTTTTCTACACAAAAATCAATTAATGAAATTATAGATGATAATAATGATGAGGAACTTAGTTTTCATGAAAGAGAAAAAAGAATTAATCACCCACTTGCGATAAAGAATTCATCTATCGATTCAAATAGCAATGAAACTTATCCCCAATTACTTAAATTAGATGAAAAAAGTAAAGTTCAAATAGTTGAAAAAACGGTTCCTATGAGAGAAGAATTAATTAGAAATTTACAACGCTTAGAAGATAAAACTAGAACTGCTGTAGAAGAAAATTATGCAATAATTGATAAAAGAATAAATCGTAAAAAAGAAGAAGCTAAAATGATAGAAGAGTTTGATAAATTATTTATAACTGAAAACAATAACAATAATAATAAGAAAAAAAATAAAAAAAGAGGTTAATTATAACCTCTTATTTTATTTCATAAATCTTATTTAATTTCCAACATTTCATATTAATAGGTTTAATCTCTATACCACAATATCCACAATCAGAATTTAATGAACTAATAGGAGCTCCACAATTAGGGCAATGAAGAGCAAAGTTAACTTCATGTTCTTTAAATAGAGTTTCATCATATACATAGATATATTCTGTTATATATTTAGTTCCTTTTTTTACATCATTGTAATGGTTTTCATCTTTTTTATTAGTATCATAATAATATGATATTGATGATGCGACTTGAATAGTTGCGGTACCATTAGATTTAGTATAGTTTCTTAAACTGTGTTTATGAAAATTTAGATCTGAAAATTTTTCATATAAGTTATTTTCATTATAATTATCTATAATATCTTGAATTTCTGTTTTTAAATATATTAAGTCTTTATCTACTAAAGAAATATCTTTCTTTTCTATAACATTTAAATACTTAGTAATATCTTTTTCTACAGTATTGAATAAATTATTAATATTAAAATCTTTAAAATCTTTGATAATTTTAGGTTTAATCATATTAGTCATTCCACCTATAGATTTAATAGAAGAATAATCTTCTTTTACCATGTTAGGTATATCTTTTAATGCTTTAGCAAAAGAATCATATGATGGACCTAATGCTTTTTTTATTTTGTATTTTATTATTAAAAATGTTAATAATAGAGCAAGTAATACTGCAATAAAAACAATTAAAAATATTTTCATATTATCACCAATTTAATTATACATTATATTTTTAAAATAAAAAAGAAGATTAATTCGGCTTAATCTTCTTTAGTTTCTATCTAAGAGGCTACACCCCCTGAGGGTAGCCTCCAAAAAGAATAAAAAGGGGTTGGCTAGTGTGATACTAGCGACCAATTCGCCTAATTCCGAATTGGTAGTTCTTATAATACTTATCAGAGGGTGTTTTGTCAACAAAAAATTCACTTTTTTTGCATTTTTTTTGATTTTTTTAATTTATTCTTTTATTTCTAGATAAAATTTAGAAAATATGCTATAATATGCGAGAAGGGCGTGGGTATATTGGCTAATTTAAAAGATGTTAGAGGTGTAGGACCGAAGGGACTTACATATTTGAAAAAATTAAATATTAATACTATTGATGATCTAGTTACTCATTATCCATTTAGATATGATGTATTAGAAAGAACAGATTTATCTAAAGTAGAAGATGGAGATAGAGTAATTATCGATGGAAGAGTAGAAAGTGTTCCTATGTTGATGAGATTTAAAGCTGGACTTAATAAAATGAACTTTAGATTTGTATCTTCAACTGGTACTGTTATAGGTATATCTATATTTAATAGAGCTTTCTTAAAAAATCAGTTAAGTATTGGTACAACTATTACAGTTATAGGTAAGATTGATAAAGCTAAGAATGTTATTACTGCGAATGAGATAAAGATGGGTGGACTTTCTAATACTGCAAGAATCGAACCTGTTTATCATTCTACTAGTGGATTAACTAGTAAGACTTTATCTACTTATATTAATATGGCTTTACTTGAATATGGTAATTCTATTAAGGATTATATACCTGAATATTTAAGAGAAAAGTATAATTTTTTAAATAAGAAGACATCTTTGAATATTATTCATAACCCATCTACTTTAGAAAAATTAAAAGATGTTACTATTAGATTAAAATATGAAGAGTTATTTAATTTTATGTTTAAAATTAATTATTTGAAATATCAAAATAAAAAAGAATCTAATGGTTTAGTTAGAAATATAGATAGAAATAAATTAGATAAGTTTATTTCAAAATTACCTTTTAAATTAACTAAAGATCAAAATAAATGTATTGATGAAATATTAAAAGATTTAACTGATAATGTTAGAATGAATAGATTACTTCAAGGTGATGTAGGTAGTGGTAAGACAATTGTTTCTTTTATAGCGTTATTAGCTAATTATTATGCTGGATATCAAGGTGCTTTAATGGCTCCTACTGAGATTTTAGCAACTCAACATTACGAGAATTTTATGAAGTTCTTAGAGAATGAAAAGAAAGTTAAAGTTGTTTTATTAACTGGATCAACTACTAAGAAAGAAAAAACTGATATATATAATGATTTAAAATCAGGAAAAATAGATATTGTTATAGGTACACATGCTTTAATTCAAGAAGATGTTGAGTATCATAACTTAGGTTTAGTAGTTACAGATGAACAACATAGATTTGGTGTACATCAAAGAATGAATTTACAAAATAAAGGTATTAGACCAGATGTACTTTATATGAGTGCTACACCTATACCAAGAACTTATGCTTTAACTATTTATGGAGATATGGATGTATCTATTATTAAAGAGTTACCTAGTGGTAGAAAGAAAATTGATACATTTGTTAAGAGAAATGATGAAATAAAAGAAGTTTTAGAAATGATGTTAGAAGAGTTAAAAGCTCATCATCAAGTATATGTAATTGCTCCATTAATAGAAGATCATGATGATAGTTCTGATTTAACTAGTGTATTAAAATTAAAAGAACAAATGCAATTAGCGTTTGGAGAGTATTATAAAATTGATATTGTTCATGGTAAAGTTGCTGCTAATCAAAAAGATGCAATAATGAATAAGTTTAAAAATAATGAAGTTCAAATATTAATATCTACTACAGTTGTAGAAGTTGGAGTAGATGTACCTAATGCTACATGTATGGTTATATTTGATGCTGATAGATTTGGTCTTTCTACACTTCATCAGTTAAGAGGAAGAGTAGGAAGAGGAGATAGTCAAAGTAAATGTATTTTAGTTAGTGATAGTGATACAGAACGTTTAAAAATAATGGAACGTGTATCTGATGGATTTGAAATCAGTGAAGAAGATTTTAAATTGAGAGGACATGGAGATTTATTTGGAACTAAACAATCTGGTGATATGGTATTTAAGATTGCTAATATAAAGAGTGATTATAAAATATTATTACAAACTAAAAAGGATAGTGAAGAATTTTTACTTGATGAAAATTGTAAAGATCAAGAATTAAAAGACTATTTAATATCAAGTATAGAAAGAGGCTAGAAAGCCTCTTTTTCTTGACGTTTTTCGATTTTTGTGGTATTTTATTAACCGTTTGGGGATGTATAGAAGAAAGGAGATTTACCTATGATTAATGATGAAAATCAATTAATTAAAATGAAAAGAAGAGAATATGTTTTAGATAATATTGATTTCAATTTTGAAACATCAGAAAAAGAAAAAAGATATTTTTTAGACTTAATTGATGAATTATCTATTACTAAAGATTTAGCTAATGGTGAAATTAATTTAGCTGCTTTTACTAATCTTGATTCAAATACATTAAATAGAATGTATAGAGTAGGTTCCTTTTTAAATAAATCTAATCCTACTGATGAACAAATTAGTGAAGTATATAGTTATATTGATTCTTGTTGTGTAGAATATGGAAAAATGTTATATGAAGTAGGAATGGTTAATTTTACTAACGGTGTAAAGAAAATAATTAATGGACTTTATGGAGATGTAGAATTCCATGAAGGAGTTATCAAAGCAGTTAATGCTTTTGGTGTATTAATTGAAGATAGTAAGAAAAAACCTAAAACTATGAAGAAATCTATATAATAGATTTCTTTTTTTTGCTATAATACTTGTAGGTGGTTTTATGCAACGATATATAAGATTAATAATAATTCTTGCTTTAATTGTATTTATAGTGGTTTTTGCTTATATTAAAATCAATAATAATACTATAGTTGATAAAGATGAGTTAAATGATAATATTAATTTTGAAATGAAAGAAGATGTTTATTATCTAAATGATAAATATAATTCAGATATTTATTCTACTGAATTTAGAGATATTGTATCTAAAAAAATAAATGAATTAAGAGAAAAGAATAATACTTTAGTTATTTATAATGCTTATGGTATTAATGATTTATCAGTAAATTATTATTCTAAAGAAAAAAAGTTGAGTTATGTTTCTTATACAATTAGTGTTGATGATGAAAATATAGATGATTTTACTAACACAATGAAAAATAATGGAGAAGATAATCTAGTAAAAGATCATGCTTATCAAATGACTGGTTTAGTACCTGGTTATGTTAATAATATTAAGATAATTCTTTTTGATAAGAATGATAATACTATCAGTAAAACAAATTACGAAGTTGATTTAACTGGCGTAAAAAAATATTCATCTAGAATAGATATCTATGGTGGTAAAGATATTTATATTAGTGATGGGTTATTTACTTTATTTAGTAAAGATAATATATATTTATATGATAATAAGGGTGTTATTAGGGGACATTTATTATTAGATAATTTTAGTGATGAGGATATTCTATTTAAGGGTAATTATATTTATTATCCTATAAATAAACATAATATAGTTAAAGTTAATAATTTAGGTGAAGTTAAAGATGTTTATTATACTAAGTATTCTATTACTAATGATTATATATTAGATAATAATAAAATATTATTTATAGGTAATGATAAGAAAAATGAATCTACAAATGATCAAATAATTAGTATTGATTTAAATAGTCATGATGTTAAGAAGTTAGTTGATTGTAGTGAATTGTTTAAAGATATTAATCTTAATTTAGTATCAATGGATTATGAAGATGGAGATATTATATTAAGTAGTAAAGATACTTCTTCTATAATTAGAATTAATGATATTTATAAGAAACCTTATATTAAATATATACTTGGTAATAAGAAACTTTGGAAAGATGAATATCATAAATATATTTATGATTATAAAGATAGTATTTTCTTTGGACAAAGTGAAGTTGATTATAGTAAAGATACAATTACTTTATTAAATAATAATTATGTTTCTAAAGATATCTATGATGAAAATAAAGATGTTTATGATAAATTGAAGTTACAAAATACTGATCAAAAGAATGGTACTAAGTCTTTATATTATAAATTGAATATTAATGATAAAAAGAAAAAATATAGTTTAAAAGAACAATATGTATTACCATATACTTCTACTAATGGATCTTTAAAAAGATATGGTAAAAATTATATTTTTAATAGTAGTACTAATAATACTTTTATTGAATATAATAAGAAATTTGAAATAATTAATAGTTATAAAACTAATTTTAATGTTAATAAAGTATATAAGTATAATTATAAGAATTATTGGTTTAAATAGGATGAGTAATCATCCTTTTTTCATAATTTCACATATTTATATCATTTTAATTACATATTTAATTGATAAGATTAATACATCAAAGGAGATGATGTATTTAGAAAAAAACAGCTAAAAAGATAAATAACATAATTTCACATAATTTTATCATTATTATTACATAATTGATTGTTATGATAGAATCAATAAAAGGAGATGATGCCGATAAGGTGATATTTGTAAAAACTTATAATTATAATTAAATAAATAATAAAGATTATTAATTTTTCATAAAACTTTCTTACTTTAAACTTTTGGGATAGACTAGTAGTCTATCCTCTTTTTATGATATAATTTTGTTGGTGATATTATGAAAATAATTGATTATAATTTTAGAGATATTGATAAAGAGATAATTGAAATTAATGATAAATCTATTTTAGAAAAATTTGATTTAGATTTAGAAACTCCTTTCTATGGTGTTATATATATAGATCATAGGAATGGTATTAGTTTGAGAATACTTGGAGATAATCATAAGAATTTAATCCTTGGAGAAGCTTTTGTTTTGCGATACGAAGAAATTAAGAATTTAGATGTGAATCCTCTTGAGGATTATTCTGATAAAGAGTTAGTTTTAAAGATGATTGATTCTTATTACTTGGATTCTGATATTAATAAGATTAGAGATATAAAATTACTTGATAAATATAGATTAAGAAGTAATCCTGATATATTATTAATTGATATAGATAAGGATAATGATACTGAAGAAATTTGGTCTTTAGTAATGGGTTATAGTGATGATGGTATTGTTTGTGGATTACTTAGAGATTCTAAATTATATGATAATTTATTAAGAGGAAGTACTGTTGTTGTGAAAGAGGATCCTGATTTAGAAAAGTTAAAAATGATTGGAAGGATTGATTTGTAAAGACTTAGATTATTAAGTCTTTTTTATTGATTAGTTTTTTTATTTAAATTATAATTAAATTAAGATAGAAGGTGTTTATATGGATAAGTATATTCCTTTTGATAAAGAAGAATTATATATAGAAACTAATAATATAGAGAAACCTTATTATGAAGAGAAAGGTGAATTATATATAGATGATTCATTGGTAGAAGAATATAATTTAAAGACTAATATTTATAATAAATTAAATAATAGTAGTAAGTTTGTTATTAGTAAGAGAATAATTGATTATCATTTAGTTTCTAATATTAATTCTAGAATTAGTAAGATTTGTAAAGAAAAGAAAGAGTTTAATTCTAGTTTGAATAGTAGAACTGGTAATAGTAAAAGTGCTCGTAAGACTAAAGAAGATATGTTAAATAATTTGATTAGTATTATTGATTTTAATGAGAAAATTTTAACTAAAGATAGAAAAAGATTAGATTTATTTAATGATATTTTTAATAATATTGTAGATAAAGATTATGTTAGTGGTAGTTATAATTTAGATGAGTTACATAATTATATGAATGGTTTTAATATTAAACTTAAACATAATGTTATTGATGATTTTATGGATTATGCTTATATTAAATGTAGTAGTATAGATAGTTATAATAAGTTTAATAAAGATTATTCTATTGCTTTTTTAGAAGAGAATAGATTTATTAATGATGTTAATAATAGGAGGAAATAATTATTATGAAATGTCCTATGTGTAATTGTGATAATTCTGATACTGATAATTTTTGTAGATATTGTGGTGCTAATTTACAATATAATAAAACTTCAGATGATAAAGAAAAATATATAGAAGCTTTTATTGGAGATCAATATAATAATTTTAAAAATAGTACTTTTAATATAGGGGCTTTTTTCTTAGGACCTATATATTTGTTTTATAGAAGAATGGTATTATATGGATTTGTATATTTAATTATATGTTTATTTGTACCTCCAGTTATTGCGAATATAATTTTAGCTTTTGTTATTAATGGGATATACTTAGATTTTGTTAGAAATAAAGTTATTTATATTAAAAATAGTAATAAAGATTTGGATGAGAGTAGTTTATTAGAAAAATGTAGTAAGACTGGTAAAACTTCTTTAGTTGGTCCTATTATTTTAGGTATAGTTATGATGATACCAGTTATACTTTTTATCTATTTAGTATATGCTTTTATTGAGGGAGCATCTTATACACCTAGTAATAATAGTAATACACATAATAATACTGAATTAATATATGAAGTACCTAGTGGATTTAGAAGTATTAATGATCATTATTTTTATAGTAATGATAATAAACATTATTGTGTTATAAATATAACTAATTCTTATAATAGTAATTATGGTTATAGTGAAGAAGAATATTTTAAGAATCATTATCTTAATAAAGAGATTATGACTAAAGATATTCATAATAAAAGATGGTATTATTATTTTGAAACTAATAGTTATAATCATACTGATTATAAGTATATGAGTTTATATGAAAATAAGTTATATACTATTGATTATAGAATTAATAAAGATGAAGATGGATATTGTTCTCAATCTATGGATAGTTTTGTTAACAGTTTAAAATTTGTTGATAAAAGTTTAAGTGAAGCGTAAAATAAGTACTGGAGGGATTTAGATGAGTAAACATTCATTTATGGGATTTATAATAGCATTTTTTGTTGTTATATTTGTTGTATCAATATATTATAATTTTAGTGCTAAGGATGATATAGATCCTGATTTTGAAAATGATGTAGTTAATACACCTGCTGTAACTGAGAGTGTTACTCCTAGTGATGATAGTAATAATAAAGAAAATAGTGAAGAAAATGATAGTAAATCTGCTGATTCTAGTGCTGGTACTAGTACTTATACATATACTAATGAATTTGGTACTGGAGATAAAACTACTACAGTTAGTGCTATACAAGCAGAACAATTATCAGGATTTAGTGGAGCATCTAACCATGTGTTTTATATAGATGGTAAAAATGATTTATATTATTTAGAATTAACTAACTTAGTGAAAACTAAATTAGCTAGTAATGTAGCTCAATTAGATAATAAAGGTGGTCAAATTACTGCTTATTATAGACATCCACATGATGTTTATGAAGAGAATGGTTATGTTACTTATAAAGCTATGTCTTAGTGTAAATTTTGTAAAGTATAAGAATAATTTCTTTGTATTTCGAAGAAATTGTTTTTTTTTTGTAAAAAATTATATTGTAGAACAAATGTTTTAATGGTATGATTATATTGAGGTGACGAACAAATGTTTATGTGTATAGATTTAAAGAGTTTTTATGCATCAGTTGAATGTAGTTTGAGAGGACTAGATCCTTTTAAAGTTAATTTAGTTGTAGCAGATCCTACTCGTGGAAAAGGAACAATTTGTTTAGCAGCGACACCTCATATTAAAGAGTTAGGAGTTAAAAGTAGAAGTAGACTTTATGAAATACCTGATAATATAGATTATATTATTGCGAAACCTAGGATGAGAAAATATATGGAATTTTCTTCTTATATATATAATATTTATTTAAGATATTTTAGTGAAGAAGATATACATGTTTATTCTATAGATGAAGTATTTATAGATTTAAATCCATATATTTTATTGTATGGTAAAAATCCTAAAGAAATAGCTATTATGGTTATGAGTGATATATATGAAGAGACTCATATTACAGCGACTTGTGGTATTGGAACAAATCTTTATTTAGCTAAGATTGCTTTAGATATAATATCTAAACATGTAAAAAATAATATTGGTTATTTGGATGAAGAATTATTTAAAAAGTACTTATGGAATTATACTCCGTTAACTGATTTTTGGTCTATAGGAAGAGGTATATCTACAAGACTTAATAATTTAGGATTATTTACTATGGAAGATATATCTAAGTGTGATGAGATGATTCTTTTTAAAGAATTTGGTATTAATGCTAGACTTATTATTGATCATTCTAATGGGATTGAAACTACTACTATGAGAGATATAAAGAGTTATAAACCTAAGAGTAAAAGTTTATCTTCTTCACAAATATTATTTCATGATTATAATTATAATGCTGCGAGAGTAGTATTAACTGAAATGATAGATGATTTAGTATTAGAACTTTGTTCTAAAGAGTTATTTTGTAATGTAGTACATCTTTATATAGGATATAGTAAAGATGCTATAAAAGGGTTATCTCTTAGTAGTAAATTAGATAATCCTACGTGTTCTTATGAAGATATATTAAAAGTATATTTAGATTTATATAATAAAAATATTAATAAGATAATACCTATTAGAAGAATAGGAATTAGTTTTTCTATTAGTAATAATAAATTAGTACAATTAGATATTTTTAATAATAATGAAGATAAAAAGAATGAAATAACTTTATTAAATAAGATAAGTAATATAAAGACTAAATTTGGTTCAAATAAAATATTAAGGGGAGTTAGTTTAGTAGAGGATGCAACTCAAAGAGAAAGGAATAGATTGGTAGGTGGTCATAATGCAGAATAGACTAGATAGAGCTAAACAGTTTTTATCTTTTGATGCTTTAACTGGATATAAAGATATAATTAATAACACTAATTTTAAGAATAATAGAGATAAAATAAAAGTATTATCTGATGATAGAAATGATGATATAGATAAAGTAATTAGAAGAATTAATAAAAACTTTTTAATTAGAATTAAGTATTATGATGGAGATAATTATATTGAAAGTAGTGGTAGAGTTAAAAAGATAGATGTTGTAAGAAGAAAAATATATTTCTTAAGATCAGTAGTAGATATAGATAATATTATAGATATAGAGATTATTGATAATAACTTATAGATGTAGAAATACATCTTTTTTGTAAAGTTAAGAGTCTATTTATTTACTTGATATTATTTTTTTATTATAATTGTTATAGGTGTAAATATGAGAAAATTGATAGAAAAGATAAAATCTAAAATTACTAAAAAGACTCTAATAATTTTTTCTATAGTATTTTTATTAATTATGATAATTATTATAGTTAATACTTTGAATAGTAGAAGATTAGATGTTTTAAATAGAAAAGTTAGTTATTCTGATGTTAAAAGTATTACTATTACTAGAATAGATAAGAAGAAAACGTTTACTGATAATACTAATATTAAATATATTTATTTTATTCTTTATAGATATAGTAAAACTAATACTAAGAGGGTAGTTAAAGATTTTGAATTAACTGATAAAGATACAGTTATTTTAAATATTAATAATGAATATGATATATATTTATATATAGATGAAAATAAATATTATATGGCTTATAAGAATGATCCTTCGTATAAGATAACTAAAGAGGATTATGATAATATAGTGAGTCTATTGGATGGTGATAATAATGGAAAACATTAAAGATAAAAGAATTAGTATGTTAGATACTTATGGAGAGAATTTTCAAAAGAAAGATTATATTACTAATCCTGCGATAGGTAGAGATGAACAAATAAAACAATTAATATTAATATTATTAACTCCAGATAAAAGTGCAATATTAACTGGTAAACCTGGTGTTGGTAAAACTGCGACTATTGAAGGTTTAGCTTGGAGAATTCAAATGGGATTAGTTCCTGATTTATTAAAAGATTATCAAGTTATTAAAATTAATACTTCAGCATTACTTGGAGTTGATCCAAATACTGGTGAAAGTAAGATACAAAATTTAATAGATGAATTAAAGTCTAAATCTAAATTAATTTTATTTATAGATGAAATTCATACATTAATGGGTAATAAAGATGAAAGTTTAGATTTTGCGAATGTATTTAAACCGGCATTAGATCGTGGAGATATTAAAGTTGTTGGTGCGACTACTTCAGAAGAATATGAAAGATTTATTTTAAGAGATAAAGCTTTTGTTAGACGTTTTCAAAAGATTGTTATTAATGAACCTACTAGAAATGAAAATGTTCAAATATTATTAGGTACACTACCTAAGATAGAAAAGAGAACAGGAGCTAAACTTTTATATACAGATTTTAAAAAGAGAAGATTGATGGAGTTTTTAACAGATATAACTTCTGAATATAAGAGAATTTATGAGATTGGATCAAGATATCCAGATGTTACTTTAACTTTAGTACAACAAGCTTTTTCTAATGCATTATTTGATAATAGAAGTGAAGTAAATATTAATGATTTTAGATTAGCTATTCTTAATAGTAAAAATATCTATCCAGATGTTATTAAGAAATCTATTCCAGAGTTTGATGAAATATTTAAAGAAGAAGAAGCAATGTTAGAAGTAAGAAAAGAACCATTAGAGAAATTAGGAGATGGAATGTAAACTATCTCCTTTTTTGTTTATACTTTTTATTATTTATGTTAATATTAAATTAAATATAGATGATTGAAAGGTTGTAGTCTCTATATAGCGCCAGAACTAATAATAGTTGACGAGGTTAGTAGCTATCGAAAATTCGGCGGGTGCTACTACGGAGATAGTGCTTCGTTAGATATATATTAAAAAGTAAAATTAAAATTATAACAAAGTATATATCCTCACTATATCTTTTAGGGAGGTTTTTTATATGTGTGGAATCATTGGATATAAAGGAAAAGACAATGTAATTGAAGTGTTGATTTCAGGATTAAAAAAACTAGAGTATCGAGGTTATGATAGCGCAGGTATTGCGGTAAAAGGAGATACTGTTCAAGTAATAAAGAGTGTTGGTAGAATAAGTGATCTAGAAGAGAAAGTTAATAATACTAAGATAATTGATACTGATATGGGAATTGCTCATACAAGATGGGCAACTCATGGAGAAGTAAATGAAGATAATGCTCATCCTCATAGAGTTGGAAAGATAACTTTAGTACATAATGGTATCATTGAAAACGCAGAAGAATTAAGAAATCAATTGATGAGTGACGGAGTAGTATTCAATTCAAACACAGATACTGAAGTCATTGCCGCACTTATGAATTCTTATTATGAGAATTCTATGGAGGATGCTATTGAGAAAACTATTAATGATTTGAGGGGTAGTTATGCTTTAGGAATAATCTGTGATGATAGTGATAAATTATATGCTGTGAGATGTCAATCTCCTTTGATATTAGGTATTAGTGATAATGGTACTTTTATTACTAGTGATATAGGAGCTATTTTGAATTATACAAATAAATATTCATTGTTAGGAGAAAATGAAATAGTAACTATAGATAATAATGGTTATAAAATTATTAAGAATGGTAAAGAAGTACATAGAGATGTTATGACAAGTGATTTAACTGATGAAGATAATGATTTACATGGTTATTCACATTATATGTTGAAAGAAATAATGGAAGAACCTGTTCTTGTGAATAATTTAATTAACAAATATAGTAATGATTTGGATAAATTACCTGATTTAAGTAAGTATGATAGTATTCATATTATAGGATGTGGTTCTGCTTATTATGCTGGAATGATTGGTAAGAATTTATTTGAAGAAGATGGTATTAAAGTAGATTGTGATGTTGCTTCTGAATATAGATATAGAAATATTATTTATAATGATAAAACTTTAGTAATATTAATATCTCAATCTGGTGAAACAGCAGATACAATTGCTGCTATGAGAAAAGCTATGGAAAATAATATAGATACTTTAGCAATTGTAAATGTAGATGGATCAACTATCGCAAGAGAAGCTACTTATAAAGTCTTAATAGAAGCAGGTAGAGAAGTTGCTGTCGCTACAACTAAAGCATATATTTTACAAGTATTAATACTTAGTTTATTATCTTATAAATTAAAACCAGATAATAAATATTTATCTGATTTAAAGAAATTACCACAACAATTAAATGTCTTACTTGATAGAACAGGATACTTTAAAAAATTAGCTGATTCTATTTATAAAAGAAATGATGTATTCTTTATAGGAAGAAAAATAGATTATGCGATATGTTTAGAAGGAAGTTTAAAATTAAAAGAAGTTTCTTATATACATAGTGATGCATACCAAGCAGGTGAATTAAAGCATGGAACTATTTCATTAGTAGAAGATGGTACCGTTGTATTTGGTATTGTAACTGATGACTTCATTCGCGATAAAACGATATCTAATTTAGAAGAGGCTATCTCTCGTGGTGCGAAGGCTATATATGTTGGTACTGAGAATACTAAGTATGATGATCAGATAATAGTACCTAAAGTACATAGTAAATTGCAACCTATATTAGTAGTTCCTGTATTACAAATAATTGCTTATTATGTAGCTTTAAAAAGAGGCTGTGATATTGATAAACCTAAGAATTTAGCTAAGAGTGTTACTGTTGAATAAAGATTGTATGTTAAATA
The DNA here is from genome assembly GCA_947168485.1 of uncultured Bacillota bacterium. Lineage (GTDB taxonomy): Bacteria > Bacillota_I > Bacilli_A > RF39 > UBA660 > RUG343. The sequence goes on from CAMVLZ010000015.1 coordinate 27,659, forward strand.
CAATCTTTTTTATGTAAAGTATATTACAAATTATTATTATATATGTTATAGTTGTATTCGGAGGCCTGCTATGGATACAGAAATTATAGATATTATTAGACATTATGGTAGTGATATATTAAAATCAACTAAGATGCTTGAAGAGAAGAAATATATGCAACATGGTAATGTATCAGTGTATGAACATTCTATTAAAGTTTGTTATATATCAATTAGAATTGCTAAAACATTTGGTTTAAATATAGATATGAAAGCTTTAGTTAGAGGAGCTTTACTACATGATTTTTTCTTATATGATTGGCATATTTATGATGAAAGTCATAAACTACATGCTTTTTCTCATGCTAGATGTGCTTATGAAAATGCTAAGAAAGAATTTGATTTAGGAAAAATAGAGAAAGATATTATTTTGAAGCATATGTTTCCAGTTAATATTACTCCTCCTAAGTATAAAGAAAGTGTTATTGTTTCTATAGCTGATAAGATTTCTGCTACTCATGAAACAATATTTGAAAGTGATCATGAATTACTAAGATTATGTATTGTTTAGTTTACGTAAATCTTAGTTTTTTTATTTTAATATTATTTACAAATATGTTGTCTATATTATAATTAAAATAGGTGATAATATGAGAAAAAGTAAGTTAATATTTACAATTATAGGAATGTTTCTTTTACTAGGAACTATTAATGTTAAAGCATATGATGTATCTTCTTTAACTGGAAGTAATTATACTGTTACTATAGATAAGTTTCAAATGAATTTATATCCTGCAGTTGAGAGAACTGGAAATACTATTAGTATGTTTAAAGATCCTATTACTTTTGAACTTCCTATTGGAGTAGATCAATTCACAATAACTGGGGATAATTTAGTTGATAAGCAATTAAAATATGGAGAAAATAAATATTTAAAATTAAAATTAATTAAATTAGAAAATAATTTTACTGAAGAAAGACTTGGAGAATTTTTAGAGACTCAAACTTTTGATAAAACTAAGAAATATTATGGTGATATAGAAGTTAAATATACTGTTAGTGCATATCCAGATATTTATAAGACATTTACTCAAATTAATGGTTTGAGAACTGGACTATCATTACTTGATGATGCGTCTGCTGAAACTTTAGGAATTGAATTAGAAGAAGGGACTAATCTATTTGATTTTGGGAAAACACCATATGTTACTCAAAATTTAACTAGTGGAACTAGTTTTAGTTCAACTCAAACATTGAATATGTTCTTCTATAATTATAATGATGATGATGGTGATACTGCTGAAGCTCTTGATAAATTTGATTATACAGAGAGTTATGCTGGTGGTGCGGTAGACGAAGGTATTTATGCATTTGATTATGGATTAATATCTGAAAATACTACTTTTGATATAACTAAAGTAAGTGCTAATGATGAAGGTATTATGTTTAGTATTGTTGATGGTATGAGTGAATACGTTGATTCTATTAGTATGGCTACTATAGGTGATGATTATGTAGGTGATATAATAGATGATGGAGATGATATTCTTGGTACTCAAATAGTTAAAGTAGGTAATACTGCTGCTACTCAAAATGAATTATTAATAGTGACTGGTTTAATACTAGTATTTAGTGGTTTATTACTATTTTATAATGTATTTAGAAAAAGATATAATTAATATCTTTTTTTTATGTTATAATTTATATAGGTGATAGTATGAAAAAGAATAAGTCTATTAAAAATAATATTCCTTTAATGGTAACTGCTGTTATTATTGGAATATTAATTATATTAATTATAATTATGTATCATAATAATGATAGAACTGATAGGATAGGTAATATGAGTATTCATTATCCTAGAATGACTAATGTTAATCCAACTACTAAGTATATTAATAGTAGTGATAATAAATTAATTGAATATTCTTTTTCTAATTTTGCTTGGTCATATATTTATTATGGAGAACTTATAATGGATAATGGAGATGTTTATTTATTTAACTGTAGTGATAAACATTCTTATAATTCTAATGAATGTATTACTAAGAAAGTTGATACTATTAGTAATAGTGATATGAATAAGATATTAAAATATAGAGATTCTATTAGTGAAAAATATAAGAGTAAAAATGAAATGAATGATTATGGAGAAGTATCTATTTCTATGGTTAAAGATGATATAGAAATATTATTGATAGGAAAAGGAGATAATAAGATTACTAATAGTAGTAAAAATGTTAATAAATTATTAAAAATATTAAAGAAATATAAAATATATGTATAAAGGGGTTTTTTATGACTGAATTTTTGATTAAAATATGTTTTTGTGTGATACTTTCTGGTATTTTAGGATTAGAAAGACAATATCATTATAGAGTTATTGGTATTAGGACTAATTTATTAGTAGCTTTAGGTTCTTTCTTATTTGTTTATTTTGCTTTTAGTGGATTAGAAGGTGATCAGATGAGAACTGCTGCTTCTGTTATAACTGGTATAGGTTTCTTGGGAGCAGGAGTTATAATTCAACATGGTAATAAAATAATTGGTATAGATACTGCTGCGACACTTTGGTGTGTTTCAAGTATTGGAGTACTATGTGCAGCTGGTTTATTGCAAGAAGCTACTATTGGTACTTTATTAATACTTGTTTCTAATTTTATTTTGAGATCTTGGTCTCATAAGAATAAAAGGAAAGATTTAACTTATCATAAATGTAGTATTAAAGTTGGTTGTGATGAGAAAACTGAAAAGAGTATTAGAAGTTTAATAGTAGATAAAGTTAATAAAGATAATATTACTATGGAGAGTTTTGAAAAGAGTTTTACTAATAAGGGTTTAGTTCATTTAAATTTTGTATTTATTAGTAAAAATATTAGATTTTTAGATCCTTTAATAACTGAATTATATGATAGAGAAGGGGTTAATAAAATATCTTGGTCTCATGAGATAATGAATAATGAAATAATTCAAGATGATTAATAAAAAAGACTCAATTGTTTGAGTCTTTTTATTTATCATTAGTTTGATTACCATTACCTGTAATAGGTATTTCTTCACCTAAATAAGTTGGTTTAGGTTTATAAGTGCATTTTATAAAATCTTTTGTTCTTGCGAGGAATTCTCTAATATCTCTATATGTTTGTCCAGAATATGTTCTATTTGGATAGAATCCTCTAGCTTCTAAACCTAATTTATTTGAAATATATAATGATCTATATAGATGATATTTTTGAGTTATTATTAAGATCTTTTTAGCTTTAAAAATATATTTAGCTCTATAGATACTTTCATAAGTAGAGAATCCTGCATGATCCATAAATATATCTTCTGAAGGTACTCCTTCATTAATTGCATATTCTTTCATTATATTTACTTCATCATATTCTTTTCTTCCATGATCACCAGTCATTATTATTTTAGAAGAATAACCATCTTTATATAATTTTATACCTTCATTTAATCTATCTCTTAATAATGGACTAGGAGAGTCTCCCCATACTCCAGCACCTAAGATTACTATAGCGTCATAAGTATCTTTTTTATCAGTTATTTGTTTTTTTACAGATAAACACATATATAAGTTAATTATTCCTGATAATAGTAATATTATTAATATAGTTGAAAAAATAATAATCATTGGTTTTCTTAACATATTAATACCTCTAATCATTTTATTATTAAATTCATAATAACATAAAAAGGAACTTTTTTTAAGTTCCTTTCATATTTTTAATGGGGCCTAAATTTAACGTGTTTACGAAAAATCGGCACAAATCTATGAATTGAGATTTTCTCAA
>CAMVLZ010000016.1 GCA_947168485.1 uncultured Bacillota bacterium
ATTATCAGAAATTTGTTCTATTTCAAATCCTAAATTATCAAACATAGTATGATCCCACCATGGAGCTATCACAACATTCTTAAGTAATTTCTCATAACCTCTATTAATAATTATATCTTCTTTAGTAGTTCCAAATTTACTATGTGAATCTAATAAATCTTTATATTTCATATTATCCTCCTACTTATTTAATATTTTTTGATGTTCTTTACTATTTAAATAATCTATAGATAAATATTCATCATAATCTTTTTTTATCTTATTTTCTTTTAATTTTAATATTTTCTTTACTGAATTATTTATATCAGTCTCATTAATTTTACCATTTTTAATATAAGTTTTAACTGAATTTAAACAAGTTCTAGAAGAAGTTGGCATTAATAATATATCTACACCAGACTCTACTGCCATACCACAAATATCTTCTTCTTTATAACGATTAGTTATTGCTCCCATCTCTAAAGAATCTGTAGTCACTAATCCTTTAAATTCTAATTCATCTTTTAAGAAATAAGTAATTAATTTCTTTGAAAGAGAAGCAGGTTCATTATTACCAGTAATCTTAGGTACTGCAAGATGTCCTATCATAATAACACTTGCATCTTCTTTAATAGCATTAATAAATGGAATTAAATCTAATTTCATTAACTCTTCTTTAGATTTATTAACTATTGGTAAATCAAAATGAGAGTCAACTGATGTATTACCATGTCCAGGAAAATGTTTATACACGGGAATTATACCATTATCTCTTAAACCATTAGCTAATTTAATACCTTGTTTAGAAACAATTTCTGCATTCTTACCAAAAGATCTTTTACCTATAACAGTATTATTAACATTAGAATAAACATCTATGCATGGAGCAAAATCCATATTAATACCAAATACTCTTAACTCTTCCGCAATAACTCTTCCTACATTATAAGTATATTCTAAATCATTCTTACTACCTACATCATACATATAAGGTATATTAGAAACTTCTTTATCTTGCAAATACAATAATCTTTGAACATTTCCCCCTTCCTGATCTACTGAAATAAACATAGGTATTTTAGATAAACTTTTTATATCTTTAATAAACTTAATAGTCTTATCATAAGTAGTAAAATTTTCACTAAATAATATGAATCCACCAGGTTTTACTTCTTTAATAGAATTTTCTAATGTATTATCAACTTCATCATTTCTATAAGCAATAATAATCATTTGACCTATCTTTTCATCTAAACTCATATTATTAATCATAGAATCTATCTTATCTACTTTTTTAACTTTAGTTACAGTAATATCTTTAATATCATTTTTTTCATAATAAAAATAACCTACTACTCCAATAACAATAATAATTAATAACAAAATTATCTTTTTCATAAAACCCTCTACAAAGTAATTTATTAAAGTAATTATATCATAAAAAAACAAGATAATATCTTGTTTATTCTATTTAGGAATTCCATATCTAGCTAAATGACCATTTTTATAATTAATATCACTAGTTACATCTTTAATAACCCAACTAGGTGTTTTATAATTATCACTTTCTTTTCTATTTTTAAATTCAATTTCCATATAAGCTAAACCATCTAATTCATTATGAAAAATATCTATCGCAATTAACTCTTTATCTTCATAAAACTGATATCTTGTCTTATGAATAGTTATTCCTTCTTGTTTAATTATTAAATTATTATATTGTTCTTTAGTAATATCAATATTAATTTCATCTCTTACTAACCCATCTTTACTCATATTATTTTTTAAAGTATATTCATAAGATTCACCATTATTATATTCTCTAACTCTCATCTCAGGATCAAAACATAAATAAGTTTGTTTAATTTCATATTTATGTACATCTTTACCATTTAAATCATATGGAATCTTATTCTTATCAATTAACCATTTTCTTTCTATTTCTTTATCATCTGATAACAAATCTCTTACTCTCCTATCATAATTATTATTTAATTTATTATAAGTAAAAATAATTAAACCAATTATAATTAAACTTACAAATATTATTCCAATCACTATTAAATGCTTCTTCATAACTATCTCCTACATTATAAGTATATCATAACAATTGATTTTTATACTAAAATATGATATAATATGCGACCAATAGAGGTGGTTTTGTGATAGCGATGACCAAAGAAGAAATGATTAATTATTTAAGAGATTATGCATTAATTAAAGATAAATGGGCTCATGAATATGAAAAACCAATTTATTTAGTATTTAGAGATTATATGATTGAATCTAATAGACTAAAAGATTGTAATAGAACATACTACGATACAATGAGACATACTTATACAATGTATTGTATAATGAAAAGATTTTCAATTATAGAAGACTTCTTACTAAATAGAGATAATTATATATCAGAAGAAAACTTAGATGATTTAAAAGCTGATTTACAATCAAAATACCCATTAAACAATATAAGTAATAAAAGAATTATTCAATTATTAAGAAATGCTTTTAATCATAATGATGATCCTCATCATAATAGATTTTCTTTATCTAAAAATGGTAAAAATATAGAAATTAGTTTTCAAGACATAAGAAAAGAAAAAGAAAAAAAACAAGGTGGATCTCCTAAACCAATACAAATCAAATTTAAACAAAAAGATCTTATAAAAATAGAAAATGAAATAGATAAAAGCAGAGAAAATATTATGTATCTAAGTTATGAAATACCAGATGACTTTGATATATTATCTGATACTTTATATGATGATTTAGACAATGTAAAATTAATACATTACTATTTTAATAGAAAACTTAGTAAAGAAGAGATGGAAGAATTTAAAAGATTAGGAGACTATTCTAATTTATCTGAAGAAGAATTATTAGAAAGAAGTGATGAAATTAATAATTATGCTCAATCTATTGGTACATTCATAAAATATGAATTAAATGATACTCAAAAAGAAAAAATAGTTGATTTAGTAGAAAGAGCTAAAACATCATATCCATCATTACTTCAAACAGAAAACTCTATCTACTTAATGTATTATTATTTAAATCAAGTAATACCAATACCTTCATTTAAAATATTTGATACACAAAAACAAGCTATATTTACAGATTGCTATATGTTGGATGATACATTATCTCTTAAAAATATAAGTGATAGACTTTTATTAACATCAACAGACTTAGATATTCCAAATAATTATGATGAAATAGATAAAGATATTCATAATAGAATTCAAAATATAGGAAAACCGTTTGGAAATAGATTCTTCTTAGATACTATACAACCTGAATTTAATCAAGTATTTCCTATTGTTATGTATTTTGATTCAGTAATAACTCATTATTGTAATGATGAAGAAATAACTATAAATGATAAAAAATATAATAGAGAAAAAATAAGAAATTCACTAGCTCATTGTAGATGGATTATATCTAAAGATATGGAATTAGTATTATATGATGCGGATCCTAAAAATAGTAAAGATTATGAATTAGAACATGTAGCTACTATAGACATAGGTAGTTTAATAGATTGGTCTGATAATTATTTATTTAATAAAACTAAAGATAAAATTATTAATAATTTAAAAGCAAAAAAGATATTACAATTGTAATATCTTTTTATTTCTTTATAATTTTACCATTCTCATCTAAATAAGCATTAATACTCCAACTATTTATATCTTTAATAATTTGTTTTTTCTTTTTGCCAGTAACAATATCTGTATACTCATTCTTTTGAAGTGCTGGAACAATATAATATTCCATAGTACCAGAATTATCTAATATAACTTTAAATAATGCTGTATCTACAACTAAATCATTAAATAAGAAATTACCTAAATTATAAATAATAGGTTTATCTTTATAGATTTCTACTCCTTGTAATGTATGAGCATGATGTCCAACTACCATGTCACTTCCAGCATCTATATATTTTCTAGCACTACTAACTTGTTCTTTTTCTAATTCATGAGAATTCTCTCTACCAAAATGTATAATTGAAATAACATAATCACTTTCATTTCTAATCTTTTTTATTTGATTAATCATATTAGTAGGATCATAACATCTAAATACCCCTAAATCATCTTTAGTAGCTCCAGGAGTCATAATATATTTCTCAGCTCTTGTAGCATTCAAAATACCTATCTTATAACCATTAATAATAAAATAATAAGGTTTACTTGCTTCTTCTAAATTTCTTCCTGCTCCTACTCTAGGTATTTTATATTTATCAAAAGCATCTAACATATCTAAAAAAGCATCTCTTCCATAATCATAAACATGATTATTAGCTAAAGCTACTAAATCAACTCCCATTTCATTATATATAGGTAGTCTTTCAGGTTTAGCTCTAAATGTATATTGTTTATTCTTTAATGGAGTTCCTCTATTACTAACAGTAAACTCACTATTAACAACCATTAAATCACTATCTCTCATAATCTTTAACATATCTTTTGATAATATACCATCTATTCCACCCCTTTCATCATATTTAGGCGCAATAAACCAATTATCAGCTAAAGATACATCTCCAACAAAACTTAATGTAGAAGGACTATTAGACTTCATAATTTTAACATTATCCATATTATTATATTTCTTATCATATAAATCTCTAAGTACTAAATAAGAATTACCAGTAATATCATGCCACATAGTCTTATTATAATTATTTTTATTTAATAATTTATCTAACTTATTTAAAGATCCTTTATAATTTTCATTAACCCAACTAATAAAAGATTCATCTATATCCTTATCATTAATCTTTTTATAAACTTCTTCTTCAATATCAGTATTATCAATAACAATATCTTTAGAATTATCTTTTCTATTAAATATAACTAAACATAATATAACTAGTATTATTATAATAATTATAATTTTATATTTTCTTTTTAATTTTTTCTTTTTCATATACTATTCCTCATAATAATATTACTAAAAAAGAGAAAACCCTTCTCTTTTTAACGTCCGTATAATCTTTGTGCATTAGTACCAGCTATCTTATCATTAACATTACAAGTACCATAATTAGATTCTTTAGCATTAGATAAATTATCACTATAATCAGAAATAAAATATTTATTATTACCATTATATCCAGATAAACAAATATAGTACTTAATATCACTATTAGTATAATCTATAAATATATAACCCTTATCACCAGCAGCATTCTCAATATCTAAAGGATACTCAATAAGATTCATTTTACTACTATCAATTAATACATAATAATTATTACCCATAGTAATATTTCCATTTTTAACTTTAAGCTCTTTATTCATTATTTTCTTATCTACTGAATCAATATATGTTCTAGCATGAGTTACAGAATAACTTTCCATATTAGAAACAACAAATAATCCCATACCTACAAGAGCAATTATTCCAAAAATAAGTCCAACAAAGCCTAAAGCATATAATATTAAGAATATTGTCATTAGTGTCTTATGAGGAGTACCTGCACTCTTACATCTAGCAATTGTATCTTCTTCACTAACATAACTATTAAGGATTTCCTCTATCTCATGTTTAGCTTTTTGTATTCTTAAGAAAGAAAAATCTCTAGCATAACTAATAGTAATCATTAAATCAATAACAAAAACTCCAACTCCAATTAAATATGGATTAATACCAACCATAGTCGCTATAAAAGATCCTAGTCCACCAACTAAACCAACTACAAAAGTAGTTAAAAATAGTCTTAATGCTTCAGAATACAATTTATAAAAGAATAACCAAAAATATGAAAAGAAAAATACTCCAATAGAGAAACCACTATGCTTAACTTGTTCATATTTATTATTAAAATAATAATTATAATAATTCTCTACACTTCTCTTATTACTTTCAGATGTAGCCATAGGAACAGCTTTATTTAACTGAGTTTGATCAAAAGTATCATCATTTAATCTAGTACCACAGTTATTACAAAACTTTCTTCCTGGTTCTACTTTATTATGACAATTAGGACATTCCATACCTTGATTAAACTGATTATTATTTTGATTTATATTTGTATTAGGTTGAACCATATTAGTAGTATCAGATGATTCTTGAACATTAATAAATTCATTAGATGGTGTTTCTTGTTGTACATTAATAAGTTCATTAGATGGATTACTATCTAGTTGAGATCCACAATTAGGACATACAGTTAAACCATTAATAATATTACTATTACAATTAGGACAAATCATATTATCACCAATTATATTTTATCAAAAAAAAAACTTATATAAAAGAAATATAAGTTTTATTTAATTATTTACGTAAAATTAATTAGCTACTCCTTGCTTACAACTTATACCATGATTTAATACATCAAAAGAATAACCATTATCTTTACCATATTGTATAATTCCATCTATAGCATTCATAGTAGACTTCTTTATATCATGCATTAATACTACATTACCTCTATTCTTAGATAGATTCTTTGTAACATTATTTATTTCAGTCTTAACAGCTAAACTATTGGAACTAGCATCTCCACTAGAAATATTCCAATCATAATAATTATACCCTTTAGATATAACTTCATTAGATAATCTAGACATAATACCTATATTATAATGCCTTGAAACAGTATTAGAAGCTCCTCCAGGAAATCTAATTAACTTAGTATCTTTACCAGTCTCATCTTTTATAAGTTTAGCAGTCTTATTAATTTCATTCCAAAAATTATCACTAGATCTATAAACTATAGAATAATCATGTGACCAAGTATGAATACCAATAGCATGTCCTTCATTAACTTCTCTTCTTAACAAATTTTTATTACCACTAGCAACTCTACCAACTACAAAGAAAGTAGCCTTAACTCCATGTCTTTTTAATGTATCTAGTATTGTAGGAGTTGTTGTAGGATTAGGTCCATCATCAAAAGTTAAATAAATAACTCCAGGACTACCACAACTCATATTACCACTTACTCTAGGATAAGATTTTTCTACTTTAACCTCTCTAGTAACACTTTCTTTATTACCAGCTTTATCACTTACTTCATAAGTAACTTTATAAGTACCTACACTATTATTATTAACTTTACCATATACTTTAACATTCTTAGTAATATCTTTATCACAATTATCTATAGCACTATAACCAGGTTCTTTATAACTATTATTAACAATAATAGTCATTTTATTACTACCCTTTAAAGTAATTTTAGGTTTAGTTTTATCCTGTTTAATATAGTTTCTAACTACCTTACAACTATTACCACTAGAATCACTAACTTTATAAATAACTTTATTCTCTTCTTTTTCTATTTTAACTTTCTTAGTAATATTACCATCATAATTATCTATCGCATCATAACCCAATTCACTATATTCTTTATCTGGACAAACATCAACATTTTCTCCACCCTTTAATTTAATATCAGGTTTCTTACTATCAATAACATCAACAATTCTCTTCTTAGTAATAACAATCATATTTTTTCTAACTTTATATTTAATCTCATAAGAACCCAACTTCTTATTATTAACTTTACCATTAACATGAACTTTATTAGAAATATCTTTTCCAAAAAAAGTAGCCTCATATCCAGGTTCTTTATACTTATTACCATATTCTAATTTAAGTTCTCTATCACCATTTATAGTTAATTTAGGAGACAATAATACAAATAAAATAAATAGTACAAGAAACACTACTCCTACTATTATCACAATTTTAATATATAAATTTTTCTTATTAAAATTCTTCTTACTCATAATTATCCTCTCAAGATTATTATAGTCTCTATAAAATAAAAAGTCTATAAAAAAAAGAAGTACAAATCTACTTCTTTTTACTATTAGTATTATTAGGAAAAGGTGTTTTAATATGACCTTGTAATGTCCATAATACTTCTTTAATATCACCTATCTTATGATGTAATAACTCATATCTATTAGCTTTATCTATATTTAATTTTTTAGATTCAGAATCTAAAGTATTCCAAATATCAGCTATATCATTAGCTTCATTATTAGCAGCATTAGCTAATCTTTGAAAATCATCAAGAGTATATCCCTTAACTTCATCAAAATCAATAATCCAATCAAAATCTCTAATTGTATTAATTTCATCTTCTTTATCAAAAGAAACAAACTCTTTTTGTTTATCCCAATCATATTTACCTTCATCTAATGAATCTAAAAATTTCTTATATAAATTAGCAGGTATAGGATAATTAACTTTAGTTAATTTTGATAAATCTTTTAATTGAACATATACTTTATTATCTCTAAATAATTTCATTATATTACCCCCTTAAGTACATTTCCAATTAGTTCGCATATTATATCATAAATCACTAAAAATGTCTAATTTCTTACTATTAACAACATGATCAATAAACTCATCACAATTAATATAATCATTAGGTTTATTATACTCAGTCATAATAATATGATTAATCTCTTCAGAAGTAATATTATAACTATTTAATAATGATTTATACTTATCTAATTGATAACTAATTAATTCATCAAATGAATTAAATTCATGTATCCCTCTATTATCAAAATCAGCATTCTCAAACCAATACCATTTATTATGATCTTTATATACTAAAAATGTATGTGTAGGATAAGAATTCTCATAATCTAATAAAACCATCTCATAAATAGTTTTAATTTCATAATTATGTTTCAAGAACCAATCTCTCTCTAACTCAACTTGATCCCAACAATTACCAACTTTATTTTTAACTACATCATCTGCTCTTTCAAGTACATATTGAGTAAAAAAATTATCATTAAAATCTTCTTCAAAATAATGAAATACGCTACCATCTTTTCCTAAAAAACCGTACTCTATATTATTAGACATAAAATCTAATAATTCTTCAGGAGTATTTATATCATTATACTTTTCTATCATAATACACCTCTAATTAATTATAGCATACTTATAATATTTTTTTCTTACTAAGAGTTTTTAAAGTCTTTTCTTCCCAACTAGAAGCTTGTACTTCAGCAATATGACTCTTACCAAGTAATAACATTAATACTCTAGATTGACCAATACCTCCACCAATAGTATAAGGAATTTCTCTACTCATAATTTTCTTATGAAAAGGTAATTCTAATCTATCTAAAAAATCACTTTTATCTAATTGTTTTAATAAAGTATCTTCATCTACTCTAATTCCCATAGAACTAATTTCAATAGCTTTATCAATAGATTTATCATAAATTAAAATATCTCCATCTAAAGACCAATCATCATAATCAGGACTTCTTAAATCATGAACAAAACCACTTCTTAATTTATCACCTATTCCTATTATAAATACTGATCCATATTTCTTAGTAATTTTATCTTCTCTCTTTTTAGGACTAATATCAGGATATAAATCTTCTAATTCTTGAGTAGTAATAAATTTAATATCATCAACTAAATCAATATCAAATGAACTATATCTATCTTTTAAAGTATCACATGTATCAATTAAAGCTTTATATATCTTTTTAACAATAGATTCTAAATAATCAATAGTCCTATCTTCTTTAGAAATAACTTTCTCCCAATCCCATTGTTCTACATACATAGAATGAATTTCATCTACCTTTTCATCTTTTCTAATAGCTTTCATATCAGTATATAAACCCTTATACATAGGAAAACTATATTTACCTAGAGCTTCTCTTTTCCATTTCGCAAGAGAATGAACAATTTCAAAATCTTCACCACTCTTTTCAAAACCAACTGGTTTTTCTACACCACTTAGTCCATCTTGTAATCCACTAGAACTCTTAACAAAAAGTGGACTTTGTACTTTAATTAAATCTAATTCTTTTTCTAAATGATATTCAAATATTCTCTTAATATCATCTATCATTATTAATGTTTCAAAATAACTTAACTCTTTCATTTTATCTCCTCCTATTTGTATTTTTAATGTTAGAAATATCTTGATACTTGTAGGAGTATCATCTAATTATTATCATCTTCTTCCATATAACCACATCCTTCATCTATTTTTAAATTATTATCTCTAAAACAATTCATTAAAACACCCCCTTTAAATAAAAAATACCCATTTCATCCTACAATAAGGACGAACATGGGTATCCGCGGTGCCACCTTAATTTATTACTAAAAAAAACTATTTATATAAATATAAACAGTTTGTTATTACAGTAATCTCTTTTTTCAGTTCTAACAAACCTAGCAATAAGATAACGGATTGCCTACCGGACTAATCTACTAAGAATTTCTTTTCTTTAGTCTCTCGAAAGTGTTATTCAAAATAAGATATTATTAACTTTCACCAAACGTTAACTCTCTAAAAATATTACTTATTTTTACTTCTCTTTCTCATCGATTTCTCCTACATTATACAATAAAAAGACTAATTTGTCAAAAATCAGTCTTTATCCTCAAATATATAAACATCATATATATCAATAGAATCTACCTTTTTAGCATTATTGATAACATATTTTAAAACAGTCTTATTAGTCTGATTATGAGTTAAATCAAATGGAGCAATCAAATACACATGATCTTTATGAGACTTAATATAATCAAGTATTTTCTCAGTACCATTATATCCTAAATTACCCTCATTAATTAAATCTAATGGAGTAATCTTTTCATCATGAATTAATCTATAAAAATATGCATCTACATTTAATATTTCAATCTTTTTATCAGAATACTTTTCTAATTTTTTATCTAACTCTCTAGCAAAATCTAAATAATCAGATTCTAAATACCTATATTCATAATGTCTCAATGTATTAGGATACTCTATTCTAAGTCCTTTATTATTAGAATAAAAACTATATAAAGGAACATATATCATCAATATACCGACCATTAATCCATATTTAAATACTTTCTTAACATTACACTTCTTCAATATAACCATAAGAAGTATAATAAAAGTTAAACGAAAATGTAAATGATCCAGTAAAGGAATAACCATACTACCAAAAGCTAAAGCATAATAATAATCAATATTCTTCCTATCTTTAATAATTAAAATAATACATACTATAAAATACAAATAACATAGTATATGCCAAATACTAAATGAAGTAATATTTCTTTCTCCAAATTCAAATAAACCAAGTACACAATAATCAATAAATGGCATAAATGACTTAGTACATAGAAGTACTATTAAAAATATAAAACAAGGTATAAGTATTCCCACTAATCTTTTTAATAATTTTCTCCAATCTCTAAAATAATACAAACTAACTAATATTAAACATATACCAACAGATTGCTTTGTTAAAAAAGCTATACCTAATATCAATCCAATTAAATAATCATTACCATTCTTCTTTTCTAATAATAATAGAAGTACAGTTAAAAATAATAAGAATAAATTATATGTAGGAAATAATAAAGTAGAAGTTAATAATAACATATAAATTACTAGTATATTGAATTTATTAATATCTTTTAAATATTCATATATTAGAAACATCATAATAGTTAACATTAATGCATTCTCTATTTGAAAAACTAACATACTACTACCAAATATATGAAAAGGTAATGACATAATAAATGGATAAAAAGGTGTAATAACCATATTAAAATCTTTATAAGGAATTAAACCATTATATATATTATGAGCAAACCCATAATTCCAAGTTTCATCCATCTGAATTTTATTAAATATTAAATTTAAAATTAAGAAGTATAAAAACACTAATATAAATATAATTATTTTCTTTTTATTTTTCATAAATCACCCCAAATTAAATAACAAAGCAGTAATTACTTAATTTTAATAGTTTTAATATTAGAAAAAACTCCATAATATTTTTTTCCTGAATAATTTTTATATCCTCTAACTGCAAAAGAATAATACTTTTTACTTTTTAGTTTTGTAATAGTTTTCTTAGATCCAGATGACCACACATAATACCATTTATTTGTACCCTTAACTTTATAAGCAATTTGATAACCTGAAGCACCTTTAACATTTGTATAATATACAGTGGCAGTTTTAGCACGTGTACTTTTTGGAGTTTTTATTGGTATTTTTTTAGGTACTATGTAAAAATACAAATATTTACTACCAATATAGTCACCTATAAAATCAACCTTTATTACCCCAATATTTATATTCTTTCCTTGTACTAATTTATAATCAATATTATTTCTTAATCTATACCCATTATAATATACATTAATATCTTGCTTAATTTGCTTTCCAGTATAAACTTTATTAGCTAAAGGTTTAAATGTTAAATAATTCATTGTTATTCTATTAACCACTACATTACATGTTGCTGTTACACCATCAACAGAAGTAACAGTAATTACAGTTTTACCTGGTTTTATAGATTTAATATTTCCATTATCATCTACAGTAGCAACGTTCTTATTACTTGAACTCCAAACAACAGAATTATCAATATTTTCATTTGGTTCATAATCAACTGTTAAATTTTTTGTTTCATTAACTTCCATACTAAGATCAGTTTCACTTAATAACAATTTATTTACCTTATTTATAACAGTAACTTTTAATGAATGTGTTATACCATTTATTGTTCCAGAAATAATAGTATTTCCAGCACTTTTAGCAATTATATTATCATGATCTACTATAGCAATATCTTCATTTAAAGAAGTCCATTTAATTTCTTTTGAATCAGTGGTATTAGTAGGTAATATTTCATAATTAATACTATGAGAATCACCAGTCTTTAAAAAGACATTATTATCCAATATATTAAATTCTTTTATTCTAGAAACTATATTAACTTCAACCTCTTTTTTAAAAGTAGGTTGAACACTATTAGGATAATATACATTAATAAATAACTTAGATTTACCTATATCCTTAATACTTACAATAGCTAATTTATTAATTCCTGAACCATACAATTTATAATCTACATTTTTTACATCTTCACCTTCAGTAACAAATTCAACCTTACAATCATCCATATCTTGAAGTTTAATATCTGGCTTTATTACAAAAAGATCATCATCTATATTTTTAGTAATAATTGAATCAACATCAACTGACAATATTTTAGGTTCTTCTACAGTAACAATACAACTATCACTAATTCCATCATCAGTTATAGCAGTTACAATAGCTTTACCTCGTTTTTTAGGTATTATAGATTGTTTAGAATTATTAACATCTACAATTTCTGAATTACTACTAATTAAAGTAATATTTTTACTAGAAGTTGTATTAGAAGGATTAAAATCAACAGGTATATATTTTAAAGAATCAGTATTTAAATTAAGAACTAATTCGTCTGGAATATTAATAGTTTTCAATTTTGCAGTAACAGTAATAATAAAAGAAGTATAAAAAGATTCTTTATAATATTTATCATAGACTTTTACTCCAACATAGACTGAACCTGATCCATTAATATGCACCATTCCATTTTCATTAATATCAATTATATCAGAAGAAAAGGTCTTGCTATAATTATCTAACTGACTGTTGGAATAATAAATGCTATAATCAGGATTGTCATCACAATCTACCTTAAGATTTAGAGGAAAATCGCTATCTCCTATATCTTTATATATATTTTCTTCTACTGAAACACCATTTACTCTTGGATCAATTATTGTTAAAGTAAAAGAATCAGATACCCCATTATTTAGTTTTGCAGTAATAGTAGTTTCTCCTCTTCCATTAATTGAAACTCTACCATCATAAACGCTTGCAACATCAGGATTACTACTAGTCCAATCTATCACACCAGAATAACTATTATTAGAAGGACTTAAAACATAATTTAATTGTAATTCATCACTATCATTCCTAAAATCAATTACATTTTTATCACTTACAATCGAAATACTAGTAGCTTCTATTTCATAATCAAAGGTAAAAGTTTTAACGACTTCATCCCCATCCATAATATTTAATTTATCGCCAGGCATTATATATTCAGAATCATTATCATTTGGAATATAATTATAAGAGATTTTCTCTATATTTTGATTAAATTTTACATATTCACTTATATTTGATTTTAATGCATTTTTATCAATATAAATTATTCCATTAATTGAATTTTTTAAAGATATAATATTAAATTTTATATTATTAATGTAAAGTATCCCATTACCTTCACTTGTTGATCCACTTCCACTTCCATCAGAACCAATACAAATATGATTAGAAACTTTTTCATTCTCACTATCTAAAATAATATAATCTTTTGATAAATCATATTTATCACTGCAATATTTTTCTCCATTTTCACAATGACACTCAGGTGCTGGACCACCAACAAGATTAGGTGATAATGTTTTTTCCTTAGTTAATAAATTAACAGCAAAAACATTATTACCAACAAAAAATAAAATAAAAGCAAAACAAATTCTTAAAAATTTTTTCATAATTCTCACTCCTCAAAATATTATTTACTAATTATTTTTAATATATTCACTTTCACATGTTAAATTAATATTTAATTTTCTTAATGCTCTCTTATCTCCATCCATAACTATGTATGTAGCATGAGCATCTACTCCATTTAATTTAGGAATCTCAGATAAAGCTTTCTCTACTATAGGATTAGTAGTAGAACATATACTTAAAGCAGTTAAAACTTCAGGTAATGTTAATCTTACTCCATCATTTAATTCTTTCTTTAATTTTAACATAGGTTCTAAAATATTAGGAGATAACAAATCTATATCATCTGGTATTTTACTTAAATACTTAATCGCATTTAATATTACACTAGCAGGTGGAGTTAATAATTCAGTTTGTTTACCAGTAATAATTTTTCTATTAACTTTAATCGCTATAACTGGTAAATTTTCTTTTTTACTTTTTAATAAAGCAGGTTTAACTACATCTAAATAATTCTCATCTATACCAAGTTCATTCATTAATAATTTTACTTTTTTATAAGCATTTTTATCTCTAATACCAAGTTTATAATTATTTAATTCATCAAAATAACGTCTAACAATTTCTTTTTTAGCAGCATCTTCTACTACAGATTCATCTGTAATACAAAAACCAACCATATTAACACCCATATCAGTAGGTGACTTATATACATCACTTCCTACTTTATTTAAAATAGCTTTTAAAACAGGAAATAATTCTATATCTCTATTATAATTAATAGCTTTTATATTATAACTTTCTAAATGAAAAGGATCTATCATATTAACATCTTCTAAATCAGCAGTAGCTGCTTCATAAGCTAAATTAACAGGATGTTTTAAAGGTAAATTCCAAACAGGAAATGTTTCAAATTTAGCATATCCTGCTTTTATCCCTCTCTTATTTTCATGATAAATTTGAGAAAGACAAGTTGCTAGTTTACCACTACCAGGTCCAGGAGCATTAACTAATATTAAAGGTTTAGTTGTCTCAATATAAGGATTAGCTCCATATCCCTCATCACTAACAATAGTATCAACATCTGTAGGATACCCCTTAGTAAATCTATGAATATAAGTCTTAATACCATTTCTATTTAATTTATTAATAAATTTATCTACACTTATCTGATTATTATATAAAGTAATCACAACACTATTAACACTAAAACCCTTCTCTTGAGATAAATTAATTAATCTAATCATCTCATCATCATAAGTAATACCATATTCTCCTCTAGTTTTATTCTTTTCTATATCACCAGCATTAATACAATATATAATTTCTAAATCATTTTTAAGTTCTTTAAACATATTTATCTTAGAATCACTTAAAAAACCAGGTAACACTCTAGAAGCATGAGAATCATCAAATAATTTACCCCCTACTTCTAAATATAATTTATCAAACAAATTAAATCTCTCTCTAATTTTTTCACTCTGTATTTTTACATATTTATTATTATCAAAGCCCTTCTTCATAATGTATCCTCCATTAAAAGTATATCATATAAAAAGAGGAGATTTAAACTAAAGTTAAATATCCTCCTTGAGTAGTAGGTTTAGCCATACTGACATCAACATTACTAGAATTAAAATTAGGTAGACTAGTACAACTCTTAAACATACTATATCCACTCGTAACATTAGTAACATCCCACAAAGATGAAATTTTAATTTGACGTAATTTTGAACAATTTCTGAACATATAGTAAGTTTTTGTTACTTTTGATGTATTTAATTTTGTAAGATCCAAATAAGTTAAAGATGTACATCCATCAAACATTTCATACATACTAGTAACCTCTGATGTATTAAAACTACTTAAATTAACATTTTCTAAAGAAGAACAATCGCGAAACATCATATCCATACCTGTAACATTGCTTGTATCCCAACTACTTAAATCTATCGTTTTCAAACTAGAGCAATCTCCAAACGTCCAATAAAAAGACGTAACTGATGAAGTATCAAAACCACTTACATCAAGAGTTGTTAAGTTAGTGCATCCATTAAACAAACTTGCAAAACTGGTTACTTTTGAAGTGTCAAAATTACTTAAATCTATCGTTGATAAGCCACTACAATCAGTAAACATACATGACATATTTGTAGCATTTGATGTATTAAAGTTCGTTACATCTAAAGTTGATAAACCACTACATCTATCAAACATATTATCAAATCTTTCTACATTAGAAGTATCGAAATTACTTACATTTAAACTTGTTAATTTGGAACAAGAACTAAACATATATGACATTGAAGTAGCAATGCTTGTATTAAAATGACTTACATCAAGACTTGTTAAGGAATGACATCCAGAAAAAAGATAATTAAATGACTCTACATTAGAAGTATCAAAACGGCTTACATCTATTTCTACTAGTTTATAACAGTCTTCAAACACACTCCATAATGATGTTAATTTAGAAGTGGTAATATTTTCTATGTTTAATGTTTGTAAACTCACACAAGCTTCTACAAACCTTCCCATAGAAGTTAAATTTGGAGTATGAAAATTGCTTAAATCAAGTGATTGCAATAAATTACAATTGTAAAACATACTGCTCAAAGTAGTTACTTTAGTAGTATTAAAAGAACTTAAATTAAGGGTTGTAAGTTTATTACACCAAGAAAACATATTAGACATGTTAGTAACTTTTGAAGTATCAAAATATTCCAAACCATTAATATTGCTCAATTTATTGCGAAAATTATTATTAGTACCAACACCCCAAGAACTTGGAGTGGCTGCCATACGAAACATATATGACATATTTGTAACTTTAGATGTATCAAAATTATTATTAAAATTTATTGTTTCTAATTCTGATAATCCATAAAACATATATCCAGTGCTATAATTTCCAATCACATCTCCATTTGCTCCTATATAACATTTATAGAATCCAGAATTATTGGGATCATCGATAATCCATGCCATCACTTTTCCATCACTATTTACTGATACGTCCCATGATGCTACTGCGTTACTAGGTATATTCTTATTATCTAAAAAGTCTATTGTTTTTATTTTACTTTTATAATCACTTGAATGAAAATCTGTTGTTGTCGATTCAGTATATCCTTTTATCATATTACCTTTATCCTCTGTATATTTAACATCTCCAGCAATCTTCAACTCTTGATTTAAAGCACCAAAACCTACACTAGTTAGTGTAGTTATAAAACATAGTATTGTTATAAATACTGTTATATAAAATTTATATGAATCTTTCATACTAATTTTCATATATTATCCTCTATACTACAATTATATTATATTTTGTAGGATAAATATAGTATATAAATAGAAATTTTTTTATTTTACTTATATTTACAATTAAAAAGAAAACTATCTTAGTTTTCTTTTTTTATACTCATTTCAATTAAATTATCTATTATCATCGCAATAGTCATTGGACCTATTCCTCCAGGTACTGGAGTTATATAACTAGCTTTATCTTTGATATTATCAAAATCAAAATCTCCTACTAATTTACCATCTATTCTATTAATACCAACATCTATACCAACAAAACCATCTTTTACCATAGACTTAGTAATAATATTAGCTTTACCCACAGCACTAATAATAATATCAGATTTCTTAGTAATTTCTTTTAAATTCTTTGTCTTAGAATGACATAAAGTTACAGTAGCATTCCTATTAGTTAATGCTAGAGAAAGTGGTTTACCAACAATATTACCTCTTCCTATAATACATATATTACTACCACTAATTTCTATATTATAATGATCTAATATTTTAATAATACCTTTAACAGTACAAGGAATAATACTTTCTTCATTCATATATAATTTATATATATTTTCTTTACTAAAACCATCTACATCTTTTCTATAATCAATATGCTCAGCTAACATATCATAATCCATATTAGGAGTTGGACTTTGTAAAATAATACCAGTTATTTTATCATCATTATTTAATTTATTTATTAAATCAATAACATCTTTCTCACTACCATCAATATTATAGTATTTAACATCAATACCAACATCATTACAATATTTAATCTTATTCTTTATATACAAATTACTCGCATCATTATTACCAACTTGTATTATCGCTAGAGTTATATCTAATTCTTTAATTCTTTCTTTATACTCAATTAATAATTCATCTCTATAACTTTTACCATCCATTAATATCATATAATCACTCCACAATAATTATATCACTCACCATTAATAAATCTATTAAAATTATCTTTTAATACTAATCTTTTTACTTTTCTATTTAATTTATTAAAACTTTGATTATCATAATAATCATTTAATTCATCAGATAATCTAAGTGCAAGTAAATATTCTTCTCGATCATTATCATAAATTGATTGATTTATTTCTTGTTGATAACTAATTAATTCTTCAGTAGGATTCTCATTAATAAATACTCTTTCAAAGAATATAGGTAATACTTCTCTATCTTTTCCTAATACACAAAACTTATCTAATTTATCATATAACATATATAAATGAATATATTCATGTACATTAATAAGAATAGTTTTATCATTATTAATATAAGGAACTACAATATTAAATCCCTTCAATGTATTAGTCTTATCAAATAAATAATATATACCAATAAACTCTCTATATTCATCTTCTAAATAATCAAATCTAGTACTATGATCATTAAAATATTCAACTATTTCTTCATCATAAATATTATGCTTTTTTAAGAAATTAATAAATTTTCTATAATACATAATAATTCCCCCTAAAAGTAATGCATATTATATCATATAATTACAAAAAAGGAAATGATTACTCATTTCCTTTTAAACTAGAATCCATATCAATCTTTTTAATTTTCTTATCAAATACATTATATCACTAATTTATTAATTATTAAAAAAAATAAAAAATCTATACAGACTTTTTATCTTTTGATTTAGTCAATGATTTTATACTGAATATTATTAATCCAACAATAGATGTTAAAACAAAAGCCATAAACATAAATGCATATTCTATACCAGATAAAAACCATCCTTGCTTATAAAATATATGATACATAATATAATTAATAATATTATATACAATTAACATTTCAAATGCTTCAATAAAGTGACACTCTACTTTAATTGAAACTATAACTATCATTATTAATGCTAGAAAGAATGCTAAACCAAGGTATATATTATTATCATATTTCTTTAATAATTCAAAAAGTAACCAACAAATAATTAAAGCAATTACTGGTATATATAACTTAATATATTTCATATAAACACCTACTTTTTATTTAAAAAATAATTAAATGTATATAATAGTGTAATAGATATAATAACTCCTCCAAGTATATCACTTAACCAATGTACTCCAGATATTAATCTACCAATAACAATTAACACTAATAATGCTATAAATATTTTATTAATTATATTAGTATATTTAAAATCTTTAAATATCTTGTTATTAACAAGAACTCCACTACCACAAACACATATAGCTAGTAATGTATGAGAAGAAGGAAAAGATGCTTCTAATACTCCTTCTAATATAACAGGTCTATAATTAATAATTACTTTTTCAAATAATACATATAAACAAATAACTACTACATAGAAAATACCAAGTAATATTATTTCTCTATCTACTTTCTTAATAGATTTTCTTTTTATTAATTGATAAACTCCAATTAAACCATAAATAGCAACTATTAATAATGCTAAATAACCTAATATTTCAGTAATTTTATAAATAGTTGGATTATAACTAAATATATTATTAAATAACTTATTAATATGAGAAAATCCAACACTACTATTCTTAGGACCAATACTAGAAACATCAACAAATTTAACTAATAATATATAAATAACACTAATAATAAATAATCCTATACATGTAACATTCTTCTTTAATTTCATATTTCCTCCTATTTTAAATAACTGATAAATGTATCTAATGAATCATCATTAAATATAGTTTTTCTTCTTAAAATAAATCTATCAGTACTAAATGTAGAATATCCTTCACTATCATATTGACCAACAAATGCCATATGAAAACCAGTCTTTTTTAATATATTGATTGCTCTTTGATTAAAATCAAAGAATGGATAACTTAACGCAATACTTCCACCTAATTTCTTTTGAGAAGTTTTTAAATCTTTAATAATAACATCTTCATCTTCACATAATAATAATCCACCCTGATTACCTCCAGGACATTTCCAATTAGTATGTAAATTATCAGTATGAGATTCAAAATCTACATATTCAGATTTTAATTTATAAGAATCATACTTACCAGTAATAATAAAGTAAGTAGCAGGTAATTTATATTTATCAAGTATTTCAATCGCATTTTGAGCTAAATTACCATCATCTAAAGTAATTACTACACTCTTCATTGGTATATTAATCTTTTTATCTAAAAACATCTCTAATTCATTCATAGTTAAAGTTAGATAATTATTCTTAGCTAAATAACCCATATGAGAATCAAATTGTTTATAAGGATGACAAATAACCTTATTACTACAATCTTCACCATCTTTATATATAGCATGATATGTAAAAGTACGAATATTATTTCTAATTTTTTCATTAGTATTAGAATGATCTATAACTTTAACATCACTTTTATTAACATATAATAGTCTATTATTATATTCTACATATAATTTATCTTTATCTTTGATAATTATAGGTAAACTTAATTCTTTATTTACTTCAAAAACATAACCATTCTCATCATATAATACTAAATTAGTACCAAGAATATTCTGATTAAATTTAACATATCTTTTATATCTATCATTAGTATTAAAAACATCTGTCTTTTCTACTTTATCAACTAATAAATAGAAATCACTATCTTTAACTTTATAATATATTTTATTATCATATTTCTTTTTTTCTTCTAATTGAAGAGTAACATTCTTATTAACTTTTCCAATCTTTTTATAATTACTATCATAGATACTTTGTTCATTTTTAGTAACTATTAAAGAATTACTATAATTAATTTCAGGTACTTTTTTTTCTTCTTTTTTATTATTATTTTTAAAGTAAACAAAATACACAGTAATAATACATATAACAATAATAAAAATAGATATAATTATTTTCTTCATATTATCACCTAATTTATTATAACATAAAAAAAAGTAGATTACTCTACTTTTAAATTTTTGTAATTAATGAACTTGCTGCAGCATCTGTAGCTTCATTAGCAGCAGTAACAGATTCAATATGTTCTTTCATAGCAACTACTTTGTTATAAAAAACTTCATAATTCTTACGAATCTCATCATATCTTTGTCTTGCTTGGTCTGCTCCAGAACTACGCCAATTTTCATCATATAAACTATTCATAATACGATCAATATTTTTAAAAATATCATTTATATTATCAGCATTTTTCATAATGCTATTAGCTAAACTTCTAGCTTCACCATAATCTTTCTCTTCAAATTCATTCATTAAAATAACCTCCTAAATTAGAATAAGTTTGATCCTTTTCTAGCATTATCTTCTTCTGTTTCATTTAACCTATTAGCAGCTAAACTTATTCTTTCACCTAAATCATTTAATAATTCTCTAAAAGCTCTAAAATTTTGATTTTGCTCATTATATGAATTATTAAATTCATTAGCAGAAACACCTCTCCAAATGCCCATTAAATTTTCCATATTATTTTTTAAGCTTGATAATTCGCTCTCAAGATTTTGAGCACTAGTAACAGTATCTCTACCATTAGTGTTCATTTCACCAGAATTTACATGTAATCCACTCATTAATATAAACCTCCTATCTAAGTAAATTATATCATTTATTATTAAATCTAACATCAAACAGTGTAAAATATGACACAATTTTACACTTAAATGCTTTTACTAGCCAATTCTTCTTCTAATGCTTCTATAGCTTCTGCACTAGTTTTAATATATTCTCCTGTAGCTTTAGTTAACTCAGAAGCTTGCTTAGAAGCTTGTACTTGTCCTTCAACTTGAGAATTAAATGAATTTTTAGTAGATCCTTCCCATCCAGATAAATCACTATCTATAGTTGAAGAAAATGTAGAAATAGCACTATCAAAATCACTAGATGAATCAATTAATTGTTGTCCTACTTGTTTTACAGCTTCAAAATCGCATATTAACTCAGCCATCTAATCAACTCCCATTCCCTTGTTGTCCAACAGGAACAACAATAATATCTTCTAATTTATCATTATCACTAATAGTTGTTGTTGGAGTACTTGTTGGTGTTGTAGACGCAGGTGTAGCAGTTCCTCCACCCATTACAGTTAATAATGGAGATTGTCCATTATTTTGAACACTTGCAATATTATTATTAAACTTTGTAGCAACTGTATTACTAGTTGGAGAATAAACTCCTTTATCAACAAACATATTAATATTATTTGAAGTAGTATTAGTACTACCAATAACACAATCAATCTTCTCTCCACTTGATGAAGTTATAGTAATTTGATCTCCTATCTTACCAGCTGATTCATTACAAGATACTACATAATTATTACCTAATTTAGCATATCCATTTGCATCATATGAGAAGTCATCATCCATAAATACTCTAGATGATTCACTAGGTATTGTTGATGGAGTCTCAGTAGTTTCAATTGTTTGAATATTATTAGATGAATTACTATCCTTTTGTGTACTATTAGATTCATTACTACTAGTACCATTAGATGAACTATTATCAGTAACTTGTGTACTAGGTTTTGTTTCACTAGACTCAACTGGAGTATCAGTAGTTTCTTCTACAACAGGAGTTTCATCTAATTGTTCTAAATCATCATCTAAATCATCATCAGATATAACAGAATCTAAATATTCCATAGCAGTTGTGCCTCCAACAACACCAGCAGTTGTTGAAGATGTACTTGATATTTTTTCAACCTTACTAACAGTAGATGAACTACTACTATGAGAACTACTACTATGATGAGAACCACCACCATGATGTGATCCACCAGAACTAGATGAAGAACTACTATATGATGAAGTTCCAGAACTTGATGATGAACTTGAACTTGATGAACTTGAACTTGATTCTTCTGATTTTGCCTTTTCTTCAGCAGCTCTTTGTTCAGGAGTCTTTGCTAACTCATTTTGTAAACTCATATGACTTTCTGCACAAGCATCAATAAGCTTAGCAGCATTCATAGTACGTTCATAACAAGCTTCAACATTAGCAGCCAAAACATTTTTAACACCTGCAAAATCAAAATCATCATCAGCTTCAACTGTAACATCATAACCATTTATAGAATCAGCAACATTAGATAATTTTGCCGCACTACTACTTATAGCACTAGATGCTGATGATAAACTATCAGTATTCATTTTAAATATTGCCATTTAATTCACCCACTTCATTATATTTATTCTTTAAAATAACTATTTTTTAATAACAGAACCCATATTAGATATCTGAGTTATTTTACTACTACTATCCCAATCAAGTCCCCAAGACTTAGTAGTAGGATTACCCTTAGCATTATAAGTAGGAATATCTACTTCAAATTCTAAAATATTAGTTTGTCCATCATAACTATGACCATACTTAGTAAAATTAACATCTGCTGGATTTTTTTCATCAGCAATAACACACTCAATAGATTGACCATTCTCAAAATCCACTTTAATTAAATCTCCTACTTCTCCATAAGTATTAGTAGTTGCTACTAAATACTTGTCACTACCATTAACATTCATAACTGCAATACCATCTTTAAAGTGAGCACCATTTTCAACCCACTTATCATGTACAGATTGTTGATTAGTACCATCTGCTATACTTAAAGTAGACATATCAGTCATAACCCATCCATCTTTACTATAACCAGTAACAGTATAACCAGCTTGTTTTAAATCTTCTGGTATTGTAACAGTACTAACCTTTTCAGCATCATGTACTTGATCTATCATTTCTGTACCAATATCAATATCCTCAGTCTTAACATTTTCAAAAGTCTTATCACCAATTAAATTTCTATTATAATCACTTAATAAATTATTTAATTTAGGTTTATCAACTTGAATTGGTTTATAATCAGTCATATAAACAAACCTCCCTCTATCATATAAATTATATCATAAAGAATTTCTAAAATAAATATAGAATAGTTTTGATTTTACATACAAATTATTATATAATTACAATAGGTGATGATATGAGTAATATAGATAAAGCTATGGAAATGGTTAAAGAATTAAATAATAATATAGAAAAGACTAATATTTCAATCCCATTATTAGAAGGATTTGAAATACAAAACACTGATATTCCAAACATTATATTTATCGCAAAAAACAAAGATAACTTCACTGAACAATTCATAAAAGATAACCAATTAGAAGAAAATGAAGATTATAATTCTCATGTAAACAAAGTTGTAAAAGATACTGAAAAAGAAATGAAAAAGAATAATTTCTTATCTCCAGAAAAAAATATATTATTTTACAAAAATATAAATAATTATAAAACTTATATTCAAAATAATATATTTGATAATATTATAGTTAAACAATTAAATGCATACATATTAGATTCAAATAATGTTTTTTATCAAATTACTGTTTCTACTCCACCTATATCATTAGATAAAAAGATGTCAGTAACAATAGATAATAATTTAAATGAATCACTATATAATATGCTTTCTCAAATAGTAACAAATATTAAAGAAAATTAAAGAACTATCATTGATAGTTCTTTTTTTATTCTGGAAATGTCCAAATTTGTTTTCCTTCAGAAGTTATAATATCCATATCCCAAGTTTGATTAGTTCTTTCTTCACTAGCAGGATCTGCTACTATAACTTTACCATTTTCATCAATACCTCTAAGTACTATAAAGTGACCAGCCTTTGTAAAATGACCAGGTCCCATTGATATAACAACAGGATTTCCATTCTTTAAACCTTCTTTTATATTATCAACAGATACCTCATGTTGTTCACAATCAACTCCATACTTTGCAGATACATCTTTAAAGAACGTCCACATAGTACCTTCACTACAAGTATATGTACCATTACCAAATTCAGCAGTTTCAACTGGAGTAATTTCTTTACCTGTAATATAAGTAAGAGCCATCGCAACAGAAGTAGGTCCACATCCAGAAGTTGCTATAGTACCTTGACTATATGGTTGATCATAATTATATTGATAATAATTAACAAATTCACCTTTTTCATTAGCCATCTTCTCTGGTTTTAACTCTTCTGTCTCAACTTCACTAAAATCTAATTTTTCTTTTGCTTCTTGATTTCTCTTAAGAATTTCGTCTAAATCTAAATCATAATCTTTAGAAGAAGTATCTTCTTGAGATTTAACTTCCATTTCAACTTCTTTAACTTGTTCAGTTGTATCTTCAGCAGCATTACTTATTGGTTCAGTTATCTCCTCTACTTCAGGTTTAGTAGATTCAGCACTATCTATTAATTTTTCAGTTGTTTCTTGTACCTTCTCTTTAACAGGACTAACATCAACATCTTCGATAGTTATTTTTCCATCTTTACTTGATATATTAAAATCTTCTCCAAAAGTAAGTCCTTCAGATTGATAATTACTAATAGAAAAACCTCCACTAGTACTATTATTACTGCTATAACTATCAGCTTTAGGAGAACTAACATCTATAGGTTTATAAGAGAATCCCATATAATCACCTCATATTTTATCTATACCAATTATATCATAAAAAAACAATTAATAAATATTAATTGTTTAAATATACACTCTATTCTTTACATATATAAATATATTAATAATAATAAACATACACAAATTAACAATAACTATAGTCGCACCAGTAGGGCAATTATAAACATAACTTAATACAAGACCAATGATGAAATTAATTATTGAAAAGATTACACTACTTACAACAACAGTTTTAAAATTCTTAAATAAGTTCATTGAAGATAATGTTGGAAATATTATTAAACTTGATATTAATAAAGCTCCCATAAGTCTCATACCAAGAACTACTATTATTGAACAAAGTATTCCAAAGATAATATTATATAAACCTACATTTATACCTATACTTTGAGCAAATTTCTCATCAAATGTAATCGCAAAAATCTTATTATAAGAAAATATAAACATTAAAATCATAAATATAGATAATATAATACTTACTATTAAATCTTTATCACTTATAGATAATATACTTCCAAATAAATAGTTATTAATATCTACATTTACACCTTTTATTGAAACTAAAAATGTACCGATTGCTAGAGAACTAGAAGAAAGTAAAGCTATCTTAGCATCTCCATGCATCTTTCCATTTTGATCTAGTTTTAATAAAAAGAATGATACTATTATTACTATTGGAATAGAAAACTCAAGTGGTGCAAACCCTAATACTGTAGCGACCGCAAATGCTCCGAAAGCTACATGAGAAAGTCCATCACCTATCATAGAGTTTTTTCTAAGAACTAATGAAACTCCTACTAAAGCAGCACATAATGAAATAAGTATACCAACAACTAATGCTTTTACCATAAATTCATGTGAAAATATCTCATATATCATTCGTGAATCCTCCTTACAAAGTCTTCTGTACTACCAAAGTAAATATCATCTTCTCTTAATGATAATATCTTATTACCAAGTAAATTATGATGATCTAAATCATGAGTAATCATAATAATAGTAATACCTTGTTCTTTATTTAATTTAACTATAGTTTCATATAATTCTTTTTTAGATTTAGAATCTAAATTATTAGATGGTTCATCTAATATTAATAATTTTGATGTAGCGCATAAACTTCTTGCTAATAAAACTTTTTGTCTTTGACCACCTGATAAATCTCTAAAACATTTATCTTTTAAATTTAATATATTTAATAATTTCATATTTTTAATCGCAATATCTTTTTCTTTTTTACCATAAAAAGCAGGAAAACTAATATTATTTAGAGTACCAGATAAAACAATCTCATTAACAGTCGCTGGGAAATTTTTATCTACACTTATATCTTGTGGCATATAACCAATATAATTCTGTTTTAACTCATCATAAACAATTTTACCTTTCATTGGTTTAATTAATCCTAATAAAGCTTTAACTAAAGTAGACTTTCCTGCTCCATTAGGACCAACTATACAAATAAAATCATTGTCTTCAACATCAAAATTAATATTCTTTAAAACAATATGTTTATCATAACCAATTGTCGCATTTTTTACTTTTATTAAACTCATTAATTCAACGCTTCCTTTAACACTTTTATATTTTCATTCATTAGATCAACATAAGTTACTCCATCATTAAAATCATCTTTTGAAATATTATGAACTGCATTAAATTCTTTAACTTTAACTCCTGTTTCTTTAGAAATTGTTTTACTGATTTTATCTGATGATAACTCAATATGAAATACTACTGGTATTTTTTCTTTTTTTACTTTTTCAATTAGATAAGAAATTGTTTTAGAACTAGCTTCTGTTTGTTCAGAACAACCAGGGAAAGCAGCATAATACTTTAATCCATATTCATCAACAAAATATCTTAATGGGAATCTATCTCCAAAGACAATAGTTTTTCTTTTAGCATTAGAAACAATCTCTTTTATATCTTTATCAATCTCTTCTAATTTAGAAATATATTCATTAGCACTATCTTCATATAATTTAGAGCCTGTAACATCCATTTTGATAATATCACCTTCTAAACTTCTAATTATCTTGATAGCGTTTGCTGGACTAGTCCATACATGTTCATCATATTCTTTTTCTTCAGATTCTTCTTCATCTGACTCCATACCTTCAATTACTTCTTCTTCACTTAAATTAACTAAGTCCATCATCTTAACAATTTGAGTGTTTTTAGTATCTATATCATCTAATATATCATCTACCCACTCTTCACTTTCTCCACCATTATAAACAAATAAGTCTGAATCTTCTATACTTATAATATCTTTAGGTGTAGGTTCATAAGAATGCATATCACTACCAGGTTTTAATAACATTTTTACTTCTACATTTTTATTATCTTTTACAATAGCTCTAACAAAATCATAACTAGTAAAGTTAGTAGTAACTATACTTAGTTTGTCTTGCTTTTCTACTTTCTTACAACCACATACAATCCCAATAACTATAACTAAAACAATAAATAACTTAATAATATTTTTCATTATAGATTCTCCTTCTTAACACATTTTTCACATAACCCATTAATAATAATATGATCTCTATTTAGTTTAAAATTATGATGTTTAATAATATGATTAGATAATTCATCTATACAATCACAATCAATATGATCTAATTTACCACAATTATCACATTTTAAGAAAAAATGATTCTTTTCATCACATGACTCTAAATATTGATAATAAGTAATATTATCTTTAGAAATATTTTTAATTAATACTCCTTCATCTACTAATTTATCTACAAGTCTATATATAGTAGTTAAACCTACTTTATCATCTAACTTTTCATATAAATCTTTAATAGTAAATTCATAATTAATATTATTAATAACATTTAATATTAAATCTTTCTGTTTAGTTTTATATGTTTCATTTCTCTTCATATTATAACTCCTAAATTGAAAATCATTTTCATTTTCAATTATACACATAAATATATATAAAATCAATAAAAAAGAGTCTTAAACTACTCTTTTTATTACCTTTTAAACTTATCTAATTTTAAATACTTAAATTTCTTTTCATTAACATCAATTAAATCACTATTAATATTAATAAAAGCATTCTTCATATCTCCACTAATATGTTTATTAGTATCTCTTTCTTTAACTAAAACATTATCATCTAATAAAGGTTTTATCATCTCTTCATAAAGTTTTATAGGAGATTTCTTAGTATTATAATTATTATAAAAACTTGTTATATCACTAATAGTAATAGTACCTTTCATAGATATCATATATTGAATAATCTGTTTTAATTCTTTATTCATATAATTACCATAGTTATTACTAATATTATTTATTAAATATTGTTTTTCTAATTCTTTTTGAACACTAATCATCATATATTTTAAGAATAAAGTTAAATCTCCTCTATCTCTACTCTTCATAATATTTTCTTCATATCCTTTATTAAAAGCAATAGCTTCATTAAATATAATATAAGGATACTCTTCTTTATTTAATAAATACCACATCGCAATAGTTCTAGAAGTTCTACCATTAACATCCATATATGGATGAATATATACAAAATAGAAATGAGCTATTTGTGACTTAATAAAACTATTAATACTATTCTTATCACTATCATCATTAATATAATCTACTAAACTTTTCATATACTCATCTATATCATTAACATCTATTCCATAAAAAGCATTCTTATCAAAATCAAACATTGGATCATAATAGTATTTAGACATATTATCAGTATAAGGACACCCACCCATAACTGAATTTCTTTTAATATAAACAGGTGCTTCTCTATGATATCTAGAAGTATGTTCTAAATTATACTCATCTAATAATCCATCACTTAATAATTCATATAAATCAGCAATACTTTCTCTATTAATACTTCTATTCTTTAAAATATACTCATATCCATGATATAAATTAATAATTCTTTTTCTATCTTCAGAGGATAATTCTTTAGTTTTAATAACTTCATCAATAATAGATAAATCATCAACTATACCTTCAATAGTATTATTAGCTTTTATTTCTTGACCCATCATTATATTTTTAGCAAAATCAATTGTTTTAAACTCATCTAAATCATCTAAAAAAGTTAATATATCATTTTTATAAGTATCTAAATATCCATCATTAACATGTACATTATAACCATTTTGTAATTTTAAATTAGTTTCAATAATATTAGACATAATAATCCCCTCTATATAGTGTCATATTATATCATAAATAATTATTTTTTTATACCAAATCTACTAAAAGGAAATAAAGTTATAGAAGTTTTACCTCTAATATTCTTTTTATTAAAAGGACCAAAATATCTACTATCTAAAGAATTATCTCTATTATCTCCCATAACAAAGTATTCATTCTTACCTATTTTTACTTCAGCAAAATCATCAGTACCATCATGAGAAAAATTCTCTTTAACATATTTTCCATTAATATAAAGTTTTCCTTTTTCATATTTAATCTTTTCTCCAGGTAAACCAATTACTCTTTTAATAATTAATTCTCCAGGAGCTTTAACAACTACAATATCAAATCTCTTAATATCTTTAAAATAATAAGAAGTTTCATTTAAAATCATAATATCTCCATCATGTAATGTATCATACATAGATGATCCTACTACATTTACTGGACTAACTATAAATCTTTTAACTAATAAGACTAATACTATAACTAAGATATATGGAACTATCTCTTTAACATAATATTTAAAATCTTTATTAACAACTTCTTCCTTTTTATTATTTTTCTTCATCTTATCACCAATTCTATTATAACAAAAAATAAGGTTTTTGAAACCTTATTTTTGTCCTCTTTCTTTAATACGATAAGTACCTTTCATATCCTTTAAGAAGTTTAATTTAGCACGTCTTACTTTACCTCTACGTACTACAGTAATCT